>JAWLDD010000230.1:0-4583 GCA_041686815.1 Candidatus Atribacteria bacterium
CAAAATATGTTTAGGTATAAGCTTATCGAGGTTTTCTTTCAAAGCTTCCTTGAGATCTTTCTCGTCGGGATTTTGATCCATAATCTCCTTCAAAGTAGGATAATGGACATGTTCATTTATTCCTACCTCTTCCAGGTCAAAATCCAGATGATATTTGGCGTCGACAAAATTGTTGCCTAATACTTTGACGGTTCTATCCTCGTCTAAGTCTAGCAACACCTGATTTATACCTGAATTTTGGATTTCCTGAGCCTTGGCATAGCTAATCCTCTCGCCTTTCTTAGCCAGTATCTCCCCAGTATCGGGATTAACTATATCTTCTGCGCATCTTCTACCTGAAATCCTGGATGCTAAGGATAGCTTTTTGTTGAATTTATATCTCCCAAAACGTGCCAAGTCATAGCGTTTTGGCTCAAAGAACAATGAATTGAAGAGCTGTCTCGCACTGTCTACTGTAGGGGGCTCACCAGGCCTGAGACGTTTATATATCTCCAGCAAACCCTCTTCGTGAGAGGTAGTATTGTCTTTGTCCAAAGTCCTTAACAGTCTTTCATCTTCTCCCATAAGTTCCTTGATCTGAGCATCGGTTCCATAACCCAGTGCCCTTAGTAAAACAGTTATGGGTAGTTTACGAGTTCGATCAACTCTAACATAGATGATCTCATTTGAATCGGTCTCATATTCCAACCATGCACCCCGGTTTGGAATAACAGTGGCAGAATATAGGTTTTTCCCGGTCTTGTCTATAGTGTCTGAGTAATATATGCCGGGAGAGCGCACCAATTGACTGACAATTACGCGTTCAGCTCCATTTATAATGAAAGTTCCTTGATCGGTCATCAAAGGAAAATCTCCCATGAAGACTTCTTGTTCTTTAACTTCACCGGTCTCTCTATTAATCAGTCTAACCTGAACCTTCAAAGGTGCTGAAAATGTAACATCCCTTTCTTTGCATTCTTCCACGGAATATTTGGGATTGTCGCCTAGTTGATAATCAACAAACTCCAAAACCAGATTTTCCGTGTAGTCGGAGATGGGAGAAATGTCATCAAACACTTCTCTTAGGCCTTCTTCCAGAAACCACCTATAAGATCGCTTCTGTACCTCAATGAGATTAGGCATTTCCAGAACTTCTTCAATCCTGGAGTAACTCATACGAGTCTTTTTTCCCATCTTAACTGGATGTACCATGCAACATCTCACCCCTTAAGAATTGATAACCATCAAATATTAAAAGCCCCTTGACCCAAAACCCATTGGGCAAAAATGCCAAGGAGCATTCCTGTCTATTATTCCCATAAAAAAAATATCTTATTCCCCATTATCATATAGTAACCTTTTTTTATTTTTCTAAACATAAATCCTACCATAATACGGCATAAATGTATACATTAATGCAATTTATAATGCTATCATATTATTAAATCCTTGTCAAGCTTATTATTCCAATTTTGGTTGTATTTTTTACTTAAATTATTAGTTTATATTCCTCCATTTTTTTGCAAAGAAAAAGGACTTTGTAGAGTCCTTTTTCTTTATGATAGGAAAAGATAAGCTTATTTGATTTCGATCTTTGCTCCGACTTCTTCCAATTTAGCTTTTGCATCTTCAGCGTCTTCTTTGCTAACGCCTTCTTTAACAGGCTTTGGAGCATTGTCAACAAGATCCTTAGCTTCTTTGAGGCCAAGACCGGTAAGCTCTCTAACAACTTTGATAACCTTGATCTTCTGGCTACCAACGTCAGCAAGAACAACGTCAAATTCGGTCTTCTCTTCATCTTCTGCAGGTGCAGCAGCTCCAGCTGCAGGTGCAGCAGCAACTGCTACAGGAGCAGCGGCGCTAACTCCAAATTCCTCTTCAAGTTCCTTTACCAATTCAGCTAGTTCTAAAACTGTCATATTCTTAATAGCTTCCATAATTTGATTCTTATCCATTATATAAACCTCCATTTTCAAAAATTATTCTAATTAATTTATTATTGAACTAATTTTTTACGCCTCTTTTTGTTCTTTAATAGCGTTGAGTGCATATACCAATGCTCGTGGAACGCCGCTGAGCACTCCAACAAGGTTGGCGATGGGTGCATTCATGCTGCCCAGCATCTTAGCGATAAGCTCTTCCCTAGAGGGTAGATCTGCTAGAGCCTTTACTCCATCAACGTCGATTACCTTTCCGTCTACAACTCCTACCTTGAATTCGATCTTTCTATATTTCTTTATAGCATCAGTTAAGATCTTGGCAGGAGCAACGGGGTCATGTTCACTGAAAGCAATGGCGGTAGGTCCTTCCAGAAAAGGAATAAGTCCCTCTAATCCCAATTCTTTTGCTGCAATCTCGGTCAAAGTATTTTTATATACCTTGTATTCTATACCGGCTTGCCGGAAGGTGTTTCTCAGCTCCGTCACTTCTTGAACGTTCAGTCCTTTATAATCCACTAGAATAGCACTGCTGGAATTTGAGAATCTATCCTTCAGTTCCTGTACAACCTGCGCTTTTTTCTCTTTGATAGACATATCCCGGTCACACCTCCTCTAATACGTAAAAATACCCTCTTCCCGTAGGCCACAAAGGCACGATGGTAAGAGGGCAGTATATTCCTGTTTGCTCTTCCACCTCGGTAGGCCTATAGTTTAAACCGCAATTTTCCATTGCAGTACCTACTGTCTACGGTAAGAATGTATTCCATATTTAATTCTTTAAAAGGATACTACAAAACTCTGTAGTTGTCAACCTTAAAATGCACTTGGATTTATTTTTATTCCAGGGCCCATGGTGCTGGCAAGTACAACGCTTCTTAGGTAGGTACCCTTTGCGGAAGCGGGTTTCGCTTTGATGATGGCATCCATAAGCACTGAAAAGTTTTCATTAATCTTTTCGGTATCAAAAGAAGTTTTGCCAATAGGAACATGGATGATTCCTGTTCTATCAACGCGATATTCAACTTTACCGGCTTTGATATCTTGGACAGCCTTCGCTACATCCATGGTTACGGTGCCGGATTTGGGATTCGGCATCAATCCCTTAGGACCTAAGATACGTCCTATACGTCCTACTACGCCCATCATATCAGGGGTAGCAACACAGACATCGAAATCAAACCAATTTTCTGTCTGGATCTTTTGTACCAGTTCCTCTGCGCCAACGTAATCAGCGCCGGCCTGTTCAGCTTCCTTGGCCTTGTCTCCCTTTGCGAATACTAAGACCTTAACAGTTCGGCCTGTCCCGTGGGGAAGCACTACAGCTCCACGAACCTGTTGGTCAGCATGTCTGGGGTTAACGCCCAGTCTGACACAAGCTTCTATTGTTTCGTCAAAATTAGCCTTGGCAGTCTGCTTTACCAGCTCAATGCCCTCTACGGGATCATATAGCTTTGTGCGATCTACCAGTTTAAGGCTTTCTTGATACTTTTTACCTCTTTTCATCTTCTTACCTCCTTGTGGTGTTTACGAAAGTTTTACTTTCTCCCACTTCTGTGCCCTTATAGGCAATCAATTATTTTACAACAATCCCCATGCTTCTGGCGGTCCCTTCAATCATACTCATGGCCGCTTCTAGGCTTGCAGCATTTAGGTCAGGCATCTTAAGCTCAGCGATTTCCTGTACTTGCTGTTTTGTTACAGTAGCAACCTTGTCAATATTAGGTTGTCCGGAAGCTGATTCGATACCCGCTGCTTTCTTAAGCAGTACAGCAGCCGGAGGAGTCTTTGTAACAAAAGTGAAAGAACGATCCTGGTATACTGTAATAACAACCGGGATTATGAGTCCTGCTTGTTTAGCAGTCTTCTCATTGAACTCCTTGCAAAATCCCATGATGTTAACACCGTGTTGACCTAAAGCTGGTCCTACAGGTGGTGCAGGTGTCGCTTTCCCTGCTGGGATCTGTAGTTTAATGAGTCCTGTAACCTTTTTTGCCATCTTAGCACCTCCTCAACTAATAGGTTGTATGGATAAACAAAGCCTTAGCTGTCTTCCATCATATCTTCTGTATCTGATCGTAGTCCAAGTCGATGGGGGTATCCCGCCCGAACATGGATACGGATACACGCACTTTTTGCTTATCGGGGTATATCTCTTCAATAACCCCAATAAAGTTCTCAAGGGGTCCTGATATAACGCGGACGTTATCGCCTATATCGGCTTTTAGCTCTACAGGGATATCTTCCACTCCCATTTTCCTTATTTCATCATCGCTAAGGGGTATGGGTTTAGAGCCAGGGCCTACAAATCCGGTAACACCGCGAGTATTGCGAATGACATACCAGGACTCATCCGTCATGATCATCTTGACTATTACATAGCCAGGAAATATTTTGCGCATGACAGATCTTCTTTTGCCATCTTTAACTTCAATCTGCTCTTCCATTGGCACTTTGACCTCAAAAATCAGATCTTGAAGACCGCGGTTTTCTACCATCTTTTCGAGGTTAGCCTTTACCTTATTCTCATATCCAGAATAGGTGTGGACCACATACCATTTACCTTGGTCCATTTCTTTTTCAGACATAAACCTGGGGCCAGCTTTTTGTCCTGACCCATCCCTCCTTAACTAAGAAATTAGCGTGAACAATTGCCCTAAGCCAAAG
>JAWLDD010000231.1:0-4557 GCA_041686815.1 Candidatus Atribacteria bacterium
GGGTTTTTGCTATCATATTTTGTATAGCGATAGGCGTCATATATCCTTTCATTGAGTGTAACAACCCCTTCCATTAACCCAGCTATACCTACAACCATTTTGACAACGGAGCCTGGTATTACAGATCCCTGATAAGCCAAAGAAAATTGTTTACCTTCCTTTCCAGGGCTGTTGGGATCAAAGGAAGGATAGCTTACCAAAGACAATATCTCCCCCGTTTCTACATCCAATACAACAGCAGCGCCTTCCTCTGCTAAAGGAGCAATGTTTCTTTCTTGGTAAGGTGGTATTCCCTCTCTCATCTTTTCGATTTCTTCTTTGAGGATATTGGTGATAGAGCTTTGTAGCTGACTATCTATAGTAAGCACTATATCATCGCCATTTTGTGGAGGAACCTCATCCAGTACTCTTATAACCTTGCCAAAGGAGTCCTTCTCAGCTACTAGCTTGCCTAACCTATCTTTTTTGTTGCCAGTAAGCCATTCTTCAGAATATGCTTCCACCCCTGTTTGTCCTATTTTATCGCTGGAAATATCGTAGCCACGCTCCCTATATTCCTCTATCTGATCTTTTCCTATGCTACCAAGGTATCCTAAGATCTGCGATAAATCCTCTCCCATAGGATAGAAGCGGCCACTGCCTACCAGGGTTTGCACCCCGGGCATTTCTGAAGCAAAAGTTTCCATTTGAACTACGGTTTCTGGGCTTATACCTTCGGCTATGGGAATTGGCTCGTATTGAGTAAACCTTTTCATATATATGTTAAGCCGAATAGATATTATATTAATAGCCATCTCATCATCCACATGGTCAGCTATTTTATATCGTTCTTTTCTGAGGTATTCCAACATTTCCTCAGCATTCAGTTTCTCTTTAACCCCTATATCCTTGCTCCAGCGATCATACCTTATGTCTTGAACTTCCTTCTCCTCATCTTCCCAAATATAGCTTGGCTTTCCCGTTTTAGAATCAATTTTTATTGGCATCAAATTTAACAACGTATCTTGATCACCATTTTTATAGATAATTTCCAACATATTAAGTAAGATTTGATTTAGCTCGTCATGACTGGAAGGAATTTGCTGCCTGTCCAATTGCAGTTTATATATTTGACGATTAGTAGCTACAGGAATGCCGTACCTATCTAAAATCATGCCTCTAGTTCCATTTAGCCTTAGTTCTACTCTTTGCTTTATCAATGACTCCGCATAAAGCTGGTCACCTTTTTCTACAGTTAGATATGCTAGCTGTCCTGCCAATATAGACAAACATATAACACAAATTATTCCAAGTTGTACATTTCGATCTTTAAGAGTCTTTAGCATTTTTTCTCCCTTACCAATTCAAATAAGTAAACCATATATAATAGTAGACGCTAAATTTTTACCAATCAATATCAGTAATATTGTATCATGATTTATTTGTATTAAAAAGAGGATTAATATACTATTTATATATGGTATATATTGTCTTTAAATAAAAAAGAATAGATATCTCTATTCTTTGTATATTACTATTTCATTTTTGAGAACCAAATCTCCATTTTCTATTCATGAATTTATTGCTGTACAGCCTGACAACTAGATGATAAACAAGCGGAATGAAAATAAGAGTGTATAAGATCTCTGGAACCATAATCTCAAACAAAATCTTATCTAGCGGTATGTCAGACTGGCTAAAGAAATTATATGCCAACATTATTGATTGCTTTATTATGTTGCCAACAATCACCGCAAGAATAG
Organism: Candidatus Atribacteria bacterium; assembly: GCA_041686815.1. Classification (GTDB taxonomy): domain Bacteria; phylum Bacillota; class Clostridia; order Caldicoprobacterales; family UBA3941; genus JAWLDD01. The sequence goes on from JAWLDD010000231.1 coordinate 1,743, forward strand.
GTACTAAGAATTTTCCAATGTATAGCTTCCCATATAAAGTTCCTATTAAGTAGCCTACAATCATATATTGTAGAGCATGGAGACCTATATTGTTTCCAAAGAGAATGTCTTGAAATAATCCTCCAAAGAACCCAACCACAGCTCCAGTAGGGTTGCCAGCAAGTAAGGCGAATGAAACAACCAAAGCTAAGAGGGTATCAGGCTTTACATGCAAAATTTCGATGAAGGGAAAAATTGATGATTGAATTACCAAATTCAACAAGAGTATCCCCAAAATTACTATCTCACGCATGTAAAACCACCCCCAAAATTAAAGTATACGATCTGCTGTTTATCTTTTTTCTGTAACCACCAGCACTTCTTCCAAGCGCTGAAAATCAACTCCTGGCCTAATAATTGCCGTCTTATAGAGTTCTCTTTTATCTTTGAAAACTTCCTCAACTTCGCCTATATATATTCCTTTGGGAAATATCTCCCCCAAACCAGAGGTAACTACTTTATCTCCCGGTGAAACATTAGAGTCTTCTGGTAGATAAATCATTCTGCACATTCCATCCTCTGAACCCAAAGTGTTATTACCTTTAAGTAATCCATTATCTCTGTTCCTTTGAATAATGCCACTGACAGCGCTTTTGCCATCCACAATGGTCCGCACCTTGGCCCAGCTATCAGCAACCTCTATAACTCTACCTACCAAGCCTTTATTGGTAACTACTGCCATGTTGACAGCTACCCCGTGTTTAGATCCTTTGTCAATAGTAATATTGTTAAACCAATTACCCGGATTTTTGGCAATAACATTAGCTCCTGTTACTACCATTTCCTTATTCTCATCTAAAAACTTAGCCAGATCTTTCAAACGTTCGTTTTGTTTTTCCAATTCTTCTAATCGGTAAAGTTCCTTTTCCAGTTCTTCTACTCGGATTTTAAGTTCTTCATATTCCTTTTTCATATTCCGACGCTCACTGATATCGTGAAATACGTTGGATACATAGGTAGACACAGAATATAAACCCTTTTGTACAGGAACTAATACTTGGCCCAATGCACTTTCTAATACCGAAGTCTTTTCCTTTCCTGTTTCGGTATATATCATCAATACAATTAGACCAATTATGACAAGTATAATTATTAAATAAGAAGTATTCTTAATAAATCGAGGCACTCAAAGCACCTCCTACCTTACACTTCTAGTAGATAAAGCTACTTTTTTCAAAGTCTCTATTTCCTCTACTACCCTTCCAGCACCTAATGCAACACAGTCTATAGCATCTTCTGCAATATGAACGGGCATTCCCGTCTCCTGTCTGACTAGTTTATCCAACCCATTTAGCAGTGCTCCTCCACCTGTTAACATTATACCCTTGTCCATTATATCTGCTGCCAATTCTGGTGGAGTTTTTTCTAAGGTTAACTTAATAGCCTCTATGATGCTGTTAACAGGCTCTCTCAACGCATCCATAATCTCAGTGGAAGTAATCTTAAGGGTCTTAGGTAAACCAGTGATCATGTCACGACCTCGAACTTCCATAGTTTCCTCTTTGGGCATAGGAGAAGCGGCTCCAATTGAGATCTTTATTTCCTCAGCGGTGCGCTCGCCTACCATCAAATTATACTCTTTTTTAATATAGGATATGATTGCATCATCCATTCTGTTTCCGCCAATTCTTAAGGACTTGCTTGTTACAATGCCACCTAAGGAAATAATGGCCACTTCAGAGGTGCCTCCTCCTATATCAACAACCATGCTACCGGTAGGTTCGTGGACAGGTAATCCTGCCCCTATAGCAGCAGCCATAGGTTCTTCAACTAGATAAGCTTCACGAGCCCCTGCTTGCTTAGTGGCTTCCTCAACAGCCCGTTTTTCGACTTCGGTTACCCCAGAGGGTACACATACTACTACTCTTGGATGTATCGGTAATGCCTTGCGGATAGCCTTACGGATAAAATACTTGAGCATCTCTTGTGTTACGTCAAAATCAGCTATAACACCTTCTTTCATTGGACGGATTGCTACAATATTGCCAGGAGTTCTTCCGATCATCTTTTTGGCTTCTTCGCCCACTGCTAATACTCTTTTGGTGTCACTGCGAATAGCTACCACGGAGGGTTCTCTGATAACTACTCCTTTTCCACGAACATGTACCAAGGTGTTTGCTGTTCCTAGATCAATTCCCATATCTCTAGCAAATATATTTAAAAATCCCATAACCTTTAATTACTCCTTCCTGTTAATCCATCTGCTTTGTCGAACTTCCTATCTGTTTATGTGTAACAAAACTAATATACAAATGTATACGTCCACATCCTAATTATGTCCAATTCTTACTATTTAATAACAAATTACCCCAATAAATTGTCAAATATATTTACACCAAATTTCTTAAGCATATTCCATAAGCGGTGTATAGGTAGTCCCATAACATTAAAATAACAGCCTTCAATTCTGGAAATAAAAATACCGGCCAACCCTTGGATTCCATAGCCACCCGCTTTATCCATCGGTTCCCCGGTTTTTACATAATACTCTATCTCCTCTAATGTCAAGGGAGCCATCTCCACTAATGTCTTCTCATAGCTTTTTTGAACTTCTCCTGTCAAGGAGTTCACTAATGCTAATCCAGTGATCACATGGTGGGTTTGACCTTGTAGCATGTAGAGCATCCGGCTGGCTTCTTCCTTATCCCTTGGTTTTCCCAAAATTCCGTCTTTCACCACAATTGTATCGGCACCTATTATTATTGCTGGTTGATGAATTTGCGATCTAACATCAATAGCTTTGCTATATGCCAATTCTTCAGCTATTTTTTCAGGC
>JAWLDD010000232.1:0-4545 GCA_041686815.1 Candidatus Atribacteria bacterium
CATTGGTGGCAGCAGGACCAGAGGTTACCAGGCACACGCCCACCTTACCCGTTACCCGTGCAAAGCCCTGTGCTGCGTGAATGGCACCCTGCTCATGACGCACCAGCACATGCTTAAGCCGATCGGAGTAAGAGTATAAGGCATCGTAAACAGGCATGATGGCACCACCGGGGTATCCAAACATCAGTTCAACACCTTCGTGTAACAGGCATTCCATTAATGCCGCGGCTCCGGACATGTTTACGGCCTGCGCTTTTCCTGTAGTTATGGGTTCAAAGGTTTGTGTCTCCATTTTGTGCGGTTTTTAGTGTATGTTGAGGTTTTTTATTTAATTGTTTATTGTTGTTCATAATTACCCGTATTTTTAGAGAGAAATATAGAAAATATTTTCGTAAGTGGTGATTTTTCCATAAAGCCACCTGTAAAAATAAAGAGAATCAGTGAAATTAAGGATATACCGGTGTTTTATGCAAGAAATCTGATTAACTCAGTAGATAAAAATGCCATTCGAGAGAGGAATTTTAAGATATTAGTAGACACTGGAAGTCAATTCGTAGATTGGCTTTTTAGAACCATAGCCAAAGATCTGGATTGCAGTATAGATACATGTGATGGTAATATCATCGATGCAATACACATGGATGATTATGATTTTGCCATCAAACTAGACGCAAATTGTGAAATGATTCAGTTATATAGCAATAGTGGTCAACAAGTAAAAGATGAAACTATGGTTGCATTGGTCAGCTTAATATGTATGAAACAAGACAAGACAGTAGATGTTGTAATTCCTTATACAGCTCCTACAGTCATTGAAAGAATGGCCAAGGCCTATCAAAGCAATGTTGTAAGATCAAAGACCAAGAGACAAGCCATGATGGAAGAGGTAATTCGTATAGGAGATAGCGATACGAGAAAAACTATAGAACGCTTCCAATTGTACTTTGATGGATTAGCCACTATTATTGGTATTATGGACTTAATGGCTAAAGAAAACAGTGAATTAACTGCTTTGATTGAAGATATTCCGAAAATCTATATGTCATCTAGAGATATAGAATGCCCTTGGACAGCAAAGGGCAGAATAATGAGAACTTTGATAGACAATGCCAATAAAGATGATAGCCATATAGAGTTATATGAAGGTATAAAAATTAACCGGGATAAAGGATGGGCCCTTATTTTGCCAGACCCTGATGAACCACTGGTAAGGATATACGCAGAAGGAACGTCAGAGGAATATGCAGAAGAGTTAAGTGATTTTTATGAAAGAGAGATATATAAGATCAAGGATTAACAAAATCTAAATCACCGGCTAACCTTTCTAGGTTAGCATTTTTTAGGTTGCACCTGTTGTAATATTCAAGTATAATAGAAATGTTGGATTTGTGCGGAAATCTGAAGAAGGAGGAGAATTTACTTAGTGTCATCAAAAAAAAATAGTACTTTAAAGCTCATCCCCTTAGGTGGTGTCAATGAGATCGGCAAGAATATGACACTCCTGGAATACGAGGATGAAATCATTGTGATTGATTGCGGTGTAAGCTTCCCAGAGGAAGAGATGTTGGGGATTGATCTGGTAATTCCGGACATATCCTATCTGTTGAAGAACAAGGAGAAGGTAAAAGCTATAGTAGTAACCCATGGACATGAAGATCATATAGGTGCATTGCCCTATGTGTTAAAGCAGATAAATGTTCCTGTATACGGTACAAGATTGACTTTGGGATTAATAGAGAACAAGCTTAAAGAGCATGCTCTTGATAATATAAAGCTTAGATGTGTAAAACCAGCAGATAAGATAAAGCTTGGTAATTTTAAAGTCGAAATAATTCGAACTAGCCATAGCATAGCTGATGCAGTTGCTCTAGCCATTCATACACCTGTGGGTATTATCGTCCATACTGGTGATTTCAAAATAGACTTTACTCCCATAGATGGGCAAGTAATGGATTTTGCCAAGTTTGCTAAGTTGGGAGAAAAAGGTGTTTTAGCATTGTTGGCAGATAGCACCAATGTAGAACGGCCAGGGTACACCATGTCAGAAAGAGTGGTTGGTGATACATTTGAACAAATCTTTAGCACAGCCAAGGGCAGAATTATAGTAGCTACCTTTGCATCGAATATACATCGTATCCAACAAATCGTCAACGCTGCAGTTAAGTATAACAGAAAGATATGCGTTTCTGGTAGAAGTATGGTGAACGTTATATCTGTAGCTGTAGAATTAGGTTATATAAAAGTCCCTTCAGGGACATTGATTGATATAGATCAAATTCAACACTATCCTGATGATAGGATGGTTATCATAACCACAGGAAGTCAAGGAGAGCCTATGTCCGCACTTTCAAGAATGGCTTCTTCTGACCATAGAAAGATAGAGATTTCGCCTGGGGACATGGTAATAATTTCCGCTAATCCAATACCGGGCAATGAAAAATTGATATCAAAAGTGGTTAACCAGTTATTTTTAAGAGGTGCAAATGTTATCTATGAATCATTGGCAGATGTACATGTGTCAGGACATGCTTGTCAGGAAGAGTTGAAGTTAATTCATACATTGGTTAAGCCAAAGTTCTTTATTCCAGTACACGGTGAATATCGTCATTTAAAACAACATGCAAACCTAGCAGAATCCTTAGGCATGCCTAGGGAGAATATTATGCTGGTAGATATAGGGAATATAGTAGAATTTACTCCTGACTCATGTACTATTACTGGTTCTGTAACGGCAGGTAGGGTGCTAGTAGATGGCTTGGGCATCGGAGATGTAGGTAATATAGTTCTAAGAGATAGACGACATCTTTCCCAGGATGGTCTGATGGTAGTTGTCGTTACTATATCTAAGGACTCTGGGGTATCAATTGCAGGTCCTGATATAATCTCCAGAGGCTTTGTATATGTTAGAGAATCAGAGCAATTGATGGAAGACGCAAAAGAGGTAGTTCGTCAGATACTTGAACAATGTGAAGAAAATCAAATTACCGATTGGGCTACAATGAAATATAAGATAAAAGAAGGTTTGAAAGTCTTCTTATACGAGAGAACAAAGCGAAACCCCATGATATTACCAATTATTATGGAAATTTAAAAGATAATCTCGACTTGTCAAAAACAATACATCCATATATAATGAAAAGATAGTAATGGGTGCCATATGGTAAAGAAAATTGACAGGTGGAGGATAGATATGTCTGGATCAGAGTCAAGCTTTATAAAGAGGTTATTGAGGCAATTGCTTATTTACTTTTTAAGTATCCTAATAGTGGTTACTACAGTATATATGGGCATCAATATTGCCTATAGCAAGTATATAAAGCCCGTAGATATACAGAATACTGAGCTAATTGATGTAGAGATACCACGAGGATCGTCCCTAGGCAAGATTTCAGAGATTCTATATGAAAAAAAGCTCATAAGAAATAAAATGGTATTTAAGCTATATGTAGATCTCTCAAACAAGACTTCAAAGCTCAAAGCGGGCAAGTATAAATTGTCACAAAATATGGATTTAGGTCAAATAATGGATGAACTGTTAACTGGTAATGCAGCAGTGGATACAGTAAAGATTACCATTATTGAAGGTTGGGATATTCGTAAAATTGCCAAATATCTCGTTAAGGAGAAGAATTTCCAATTTACCGAAGAAGAGTTTATCGAAGCTGCAAAGGTAGAGAATTTCACCGATTATGTTTTTCTTCAGGACATTCCGGATGAGAGGAAAAATAGAGAAGTAGGTATATCTCCACTGGAAGGATATCTGTTCCCAGACACTTATTTGGTATATGAGGATGCTAGCCCACAAGATATAATGAGGAAAATGCTAAACCAGTTTGAAAAGGTCTATAATGAGTCGGTAGCTGAAAGAGCCCAAGAACTTGATATGACAGTGGATGAAGTGGTAACCTTGGCATCGGTTATACAAAGGGAAGCTAGAATCAGCGAAGAATTTGCTATGATTTCGGCAGTGTTTCATAACCGATTAAAAAAAGACATGCCTCTAGGTGCGGACTCGACTATACAATTTCTTGTTAATGAAGATCGATGGGATTTTAACCTTGAAGAATTAAAAATTGAATCTCCCTATAATACCTACGAGAACTTGGGCTTACCAATCGGGCCAATATCTTCTCCCGGACGATTAGCTTTGACTTCAGCTGTCTATCCTTTTGAAGAGTATATGAACTCAAAAAAACCCTATTTGTATTTTGTTCTTAAGGATCCTAAAACCGGCGAGCATGTTTTCAATACTGACTATAATCAGCACTTGAAAGATAAACAAAAATACGAGTCCAATTGGAAGAATATTGATAATTCGAATTAACCGATTAAATGATGAATAGGGGTCCACTCAACAAGTGGGCTCTTCTATTTTTAAGGAGGAAGTTAAACTATGTTGGTTAGAAAACCAGAACTATTAGCACCTGCAGGCAACCTAGAAAAGTTAAAAGTTGCCTTTGCATATGGGGCAGATGCCGTATATATGGGAGGTAAACAATTTGGTCTTCGTGCCTTTGCCGGGAATTTTGGAGAGGATGAAATCCA
>JAWLDD010000233.1:0-4504 GCA_041686815.1 Candidatus Atribacteria bacterium
TTTTTGCATACTTTTATCTGAGAATCCCTTTATAATCACATGATGTTGACAGGAATTTGGTTGTTGTATACAATAAGAACAATAAAATATACGATTGATATACACATCCTTTGTATATATATAAATAAAAAGATAGGAGGGCTATTATGGGGAAGAATATAGTTCAAAAGATTATTGAAAGCCACCTGGTAGCAGGAGAAATGGTACCGGGAAAAGAGATTGCCATCAGAATCGATCAGACCCTTACCCAGGATTCCACAGGTACCATGGCTTATCTACAGTTTGAAGCTATGGGAGTGCCTAGAGTAAAAACCAAGAAATCGGTAGCTTACATTGATCACAATACCCTTCAAGCAGGGTTTGAAAATGCAGATGATCATAAATATATCCAGACAGTGGCATCCAAGTACGGAGTTTACTTTTCCAGACCAGGAAATGGCATCTGCCACCAGGTTCATCTGGAGAGGTTTAGTAGGCCAGGCTGGACCCTTTTAGGCTCTGACAGCCATACCCCAACCTGCGGAGGTGCTGGAATGCTAGCGATAGGCGCAGGTGGATTGGATGTAGCTGTTGCTATGGCAGGTGGAGCATATTACCTTACCATGCCCAAGGTGTGCCGTGTAGTTCTAAAGGGCAAGTTAAGACCTTGGGTAACCGCTAAGGATGTTATTCTGGAGGTTCTTCGATTGCTGTCGGTAAAGGGCGGCGTAGGAAAGGTTATGGAGTATGCAGGCGAAGGGGTTGCCACCCTAACGGTGCCAGAGAGAGCAACCATTACTAATATGGGAGCTGAACTAGGTGCCACCACATCCATTTTCCCCAGCGATGAGCAGACTAGAAGATACTTTGCTGCACAGGGCAGGGAAGAGGATTGGGTCCCGCTAGTTGCTGATAGCGATGCTGAGTATGATGAAGAAATTGAAATCGACCTAAGCAAACTAGAGCCTCTGGTAGCTAAGCCTCATAGCCCTGATGCGGTGGATACCGTGAAAAATGTAGGTCCCATAAAGGTAGACCAGGTTGCTATAGGTAGTTGCACCAATTCCTCCTATATGGATTTGATGAAGGTAGCTAGTATACTCAAAGGCAAGACGGTACATCCCGATGTCAGCCTAGTTATTTCACCAGGATCCAAACAGGTTTATACAATGCTGGCTCAAAACGGAGCTATGGCAGACTTGGTTGATGCTGGGGCAAGAATATTGGAAAGTGCATGTGGGCCTTGCATAGGTATGGGCCAGGCACCTGCATCCAACGCCGTATCCGTCAGGACTTTTAATCGAAACTTCAAGGGCAGGTGTGGAACACCTAGTGCCAAGGTATATCTGGTCAGCCCGGAAGTAGCAGCCGCGACGGCATTAACAGGTTATTTAACGGATCCTACATGTCTAGGAGATTATGTTGATATTGGATTGCCTGACAAATTTGTTATAAATGATAACTCTATAATCCCACCAGCTGAGGATGGTGATCAGGTGGAAGTGGTAAGGGGTCCCAATATTAAACCCTTCCCTATCAATACTCCGTTACCTGAGAAGCTAGAAGGAGCGGCACTGCTAAAAATGGAGGATAATATTACCACCGATCATATTATGCCATCTAATGCAAAACTGCTGCCTTACAGATCCAATATACCTCATCTTTCGGATTATTGTCTTGCACCCATAGATCCGGAATTCCCAGCAAGGGCAAAGGAAGCAGGAGGAGGCTTTTTGGTAGCAGGACATAACTATGGTCAAGGTTCCAGCCGTGAGCATGCAGCCCTTGTTCCCTTGTATCTTGGTATTAAGGGAGTTATAGCAAAATCCTTCGCAAGGATTCATATGTCTAACTTGATAAATTCAGGAATATTGCCTTTGACTTTTGCTAATGAAGAGGATTATGACCTAGTAGATCAAGGAGATCAGCTGGTTATTGAGAACGCTATTTCCCAGGTGAAAGCTGGAGATAGAATAATAGTGCGAAATGTAACCAAAGGCAAGGATATAGAGGTTGTATTATCCCTTTCCGAGAGATTAAAGGAAATCATCTTGGCAGGTGGAAAGTTAAACCATACAAAGATGAACGCATAGAACTGTAAAGTTAAATGAATAATAATCCACTTATAAAATTGGGGCGGTTTAATACCGCCCCAATCTATATTATGCTAAACTCATCCATTCAGCATAGAACTCATCCAGTTCTTCTTTTAGGCTAATGTATTTTTGCTGTACCTTAAGCATCTCATCTACGTTTTCATAGAGTTTGGCATCAGCCATTTGGTTTTCCACATCCTTGATCTCTTCCTCTAGATCTTGGATGCGCTGTTCCAGAGCTAGTAGCTTTTCTTTTTGCTCTCTTGCTTTTTCACGCTCCAGTCTTTCCCGTCGGCGCTCCTCCTTTAAGGCAGTTCTCGATGGAGAAGAAGCTTTTTGATCTTCAGCAGCCAGGGATTCCAGCGAGGTCTTCTTTCTAATATAATCGTCATAGTTTCCTAGATATTCCGTAATGCCACCCGATTCCATCAGGATTATTCGATGGGCTATTTTGTTTAGGAAATAACGGTCATGAGATATCATGAGAATGGTGCCGGGATAATCAATCAAAGCTTGCTCCAATGCTTCCCTAGAGTTCATATCTAGGTGGTTGGTGGGCTCGTCAAGTAAAAGAAAGTTGCTGCTTGACAACGTCAATTTTGTAAGGATTAGATGGCCTTTTTCCCCTCCGCTTAAAGAGGATACGGGTTTGTACACATCGTCGCCTTTAAACAGCCTTGCAGCCAGAGCGTTTCTTATTTCAGTTTCCGTCATATGAGGGTAACTATTCCACAGCTCTTCCAATACGGTGTTCTGACCATTGAGGCTGGTAAGCTCTTGGTCATAATATCCGATTTCCACCCCTGTGCCTAGCTTTACAGAGCCCGATGTAGGTTCAAGATGGCCCAGGATAATCTTAAGCAGGGTGGACTTACCACAACCATTGGGGCCTATAATGGCTACACGGTCACCCAATCGTATATTGAAGGTAATATCTTCAAAAAGGCGGTTGTCCCCAAAGGCTTTTGATAGGGAATCTACGGCTAATACATCCCTACCACTTTGCCTGTTTATATCAAATGAGAAGCTTATGCTATCTGCATAATGGACTTTTTCTACTCTTTCTATTTTATCCAGCCTTTTTTCGCGGCTTTTGGCTGCTCTGAGACTTTTCTCACGATTAAAGGATCGGTAACGCTCTATTATCTCCTGTTGTCGGGCAATCTCCTTTTGTTGAAGAGTGTATTCCTTCTCTCGCTGTGCTATCCACTGAGATTTTTGATGTTGGTATCTGGTATAATTCCCATTATACAAACGACACTTGGTATTCTCTATCTCCAAAATGTTGTCGCATAGGGCATCAAGAAAGTATCTATCATGGGAGATAATCATTATGGTACCAGGATAGGCTGATAGATATTCCTCCAACCACTGCATTGCATCCAAATCCAAATGGTTTGTGGGCTCGTCCAATAGCAAGAGGTTTGGTCTTTCCAACAGCACTTTGGCTAGGGCTACTCTTGTCTTTTGCCCACCGCTTAGGTGTTCGATAGGCATATGAAATTCTTCGGGTGAAAAGCCAAGGCCCGTTAGTACCCCTTTCATATGGCTTTCATAGCTATATCCACCTTGCTGTTCAAAGGATTGCTGTAGCTTTGAGTAATCATCCATGAGTTTTGAATATTCCTCTTCATCCATGGCATGGTAATTGGCCATGTCCTGTTCCATTTGCCGTAAGACCTTTTCTAGCTCCAATAACGGGATAAATACTTGCATAAGCTCATCCCATATGGTTTTCTCGGATTCTAGTACGGTGTTTTGGGGTAAATAGCCAATGGTAGTGTCCTTAGCTAGATAGATATCACCGCTGTCAGCGGGCATCAGATTCGCTATAATTTTAAAGAGAGTAGACTTTCCTGCACCGTTACTACCTACGATGCCAACACAGCATCCAGCATTGACACTGAAAGTTATTTGGTTTAAGATTATATCAACGCCAAAAGACTTGACGATTTGATCACAAGCAAGAGCGATCATTGATTTCAACCTCCCACATAGACAGTTGTGTCCGGTTATATCCTCCAAAAAGTAGACACCATGAGTCAATATTTTTGAGTTTAAGTAACCCCTTTTTGTGATATAATCAGATTAACAAGGGCTGCACATCCCAATATCCGTTATGGTGACTGGTGCATCCGACATAGATTTAATGATAGCAGAAAATCGCTAAAATTTAAAGGGATTGTACCTGGTAGTTTTCATTGACTTTGTTTATATATTATATAAATGTAATAAGAATTCATAGGAATAAATTAGAGCATATTATCCAGGGAGGTATTGTAATGCAAAGAAGTAGCAGAGTTTCTGAAGCAGTTATTAGACGGTTGCCTAAATATTATAGGTACCTGAAAGAGATGGAGAAAAACGGAATAGAGAGAATATCTTCAAAAGAATTGAGCAACAGAATGGGATTGACGGCTTCACAAATC
>JAWLDD010000234.1:0-4469 GCA_041686815.1 Candidatus Atribacteria bacterium
CACCAGGATGGGAAAAGGGCCTGCAATATCCATAGCCGATCTGGCTTCCTATAGCAATAAGAAGATGGTATCCTTTTTAATCGAGTGCGCAAAAAATGCCAATATACCATTCCAGATTAAAGAAGGAATAACCGGTGGGAATGACGCAGGGGAGATCCAAAGAGCACGAGGTGGAGCGATGACTGCTGTGATATCAGTACCCTGCCGTTACATACATTCACCTTCATCGGTAGCGGATTTAGACGATATAAATAATACTATCCTATTGGTTCAAGAATTCTTAAAAGGATGTGAAGCATTATGAAAGAATTGATTAAAAAACTGACCAGTGTATATGGCCCTTCAGGCAATGAAGAGCTGGTTAGAGAAGCTATTCGTCAAGAAATTGAATCATATGTAGATGAAATTGATGTAGATGTTATGGGAAACCTAATAGCTATAAAAAAGGGAACCGGAAATGGTAAGCGTATAATGTTAGCTGCTCATATGGATCAAATAGGATTGATGGTTACCCATATAGATGAAAAGGGCTTTTTAAGGTTTGCAAATTTGGGCGGTATATCCGTAGCCTATTCCGTCTGTCGTAGAGTTATATTCAAAAACGGTGTAACAGGGGTAATAGGTTATGAAACCGAACTTGATAGTTGGAAGGATATCACTTTAGGGAAAATGTACATTGATATCGGAGCTTCAAGCAAAGAAGAAGCTGAAAAACAAGTTAGCATCGGAGATGTAGCTGTATACCATCCTTTATTCACTGAGAACAACGGAAAATACATCAGTGGTGCTATGGATGATAGAGCAGGATGTGCTCTTCTTGTGCAGACAATAAAAAGTGTTGGCTCAACTCCTAATGATCTATACTTTGTATTTACCGTTCAAGAGGAATTAGGCCTAAGAGGAGCTAAGACCTCTGCCTATGCATTGGATCCTGATTTGGGAATTTCAGTGGATGTAACAGCTACAGGAGATACTCCAAAGTGTAGACCTATGGCTGTTTCCTTAGGGAAAGGTCCTGCAATAAAGGTTAAGGATGCATCGGTTTTGGCACATCCCTTGGTTAAGGAATTGATGATAAATACTGCAAAGAAGTATAATATTCCCTATCAACTGGAGATCTTGGAATATGGTGGTACTGATTCTGGAGCTATACACTTGTCACGGGGTGGAGTTCCCTCTGGGGTATTATCCATACCATGCCGATATGTTCATAGCGACAGCGAAACCATCGATGCCAGTGATATGGAGAATGGCGTTAAACTCTTAACCAAGATTTTAGAAGAAAACATAAATATATAAGTTACATATGGGATTTGTAATTCAATGCAAATCCCATTTTCTATGTAATTTATTCTATATGCAACTAATAAAATTAAGTATAGGAAAGAATCTAGTTAGTCAATACTAAACAACACAGTTTTTATCAAATATTATCGAATATAAATTGTAAAAAACTGTGGATGTATGATATATTTAAAGAGCATTGATATTTAAGTAGGGGGTATATCAAATGTTCATAAACGATTTTTGGTTGATGGTCATATTGTTTATCTTTGGAGCTCTACTGATGGTATTAGAACTTGTGGTACCTGGTTTTAGCATTCCGGGAATTGTAGGTATCTTATCTTTAATAGCAGGAGTGGTAGTTGGTTCTTCGGTGTTGACAGCTGGTCAATTGGCAATTGTCATCCTGTTGGTTTTTATCGCTATTGTTATCATGTTAGTATTGCTTTACAGATCGGCCACCAAGGATGGCAGAATATCTAGGCTATTATTCTTAAGTTCAAAAGCTAAAAAGGAAGAGGGATATACTAGCACTAAAAACTACGAGAATATGATAGGTAAAGTGGGCATATCTACAACAACCCTTAGGCCATCAGGCACAGGTGACTTTGATGGCATTAAGATGGATGTCATAGCAGATGGCCAATTTATCCCTAAAGGGGTTAAAATAAAGGTAGTTAATGTTGAAGGTTTTAGGATTGTGGTGGAACAAGTTCATAATCACATCCCTGAAGAGGATTAAATGTAGTAAATGGGTCAGTATTTGACTCATTTTTTTTGTAAGTGAACAGGTGTTTTCTATACGTACATAATTGACATATACAATAAAAATAAGGTGTTTTATTTTATACAATTATCTAGTATAATATCAAAGGGTGATAAAGAGGTAGAATTTTGTCATCGTTATATTGTTTAGTGGTAATAATGACATAATTTATCAGTTATTGAGAACATTACACGTGAAATCGGCCAAGTTTATAGGCTATTAAACCATAAACTTGGATTATGATAAAATTTTTACTTAACTAGGAGGCATTATGAGTACAAGTATGTTAATCATGTTAGCCGGAGGCTTAGGTCTATTCCTCTATGGTATGAAGATGATGGGAGACGGACTGGAAAAGGCTGCCGGCAGCAGGTTAAAAAGACTTTTGGAGATTCTTACAGAGAATAGGTTAATGGGAGTATTGGTAGGGACAATAGTTACTGCCATTATCCAAAGTTCCAGTGCAACAACTGTTATGGTTGTCGGATTTGTAAATGCAGGTATTATGACATTGAACCAAGCAGTAGGAGTTATAATGGGTGCTAACATAGGTACCACTATGACTGCTTTTCTGATTTCTTTAAATCTAACTAAAATAGCACCGATAATAGTTTTTTTTGGTGTGGGCCTAATCTTCTTTTCCAAACGAAAAGCAGTAAAAAGTGTTGGTGAGATATTAGTTGGATTTGGTATACTCTTTATGGGAATGGATTTAATGTCTAAATCTATGGAACCTTTAAGATCCAATACCAGTTTCCAACATATATTAATTAGTATGTCCAATCCAATTTTAGGAGTTTTGGCAGGTACTGCTATGACAGTTATCCTACAAAGCTCCAGTGCATCTGTTGGAATCTTGCAGGCATTGGCTGCCCAAGGCCTCATTGGCTTGGATGGTGCTGTCTTTATTCTCTTCGGGCAGAATATAGGTACTTGTATAACTGCGATACTAGCAAGTATCGGCACGAATACCAATGCCAAACGTGCTGCTTTTCTCCATTTATCCATAAAGGTTATTGGTACAGCTATTTTTGTGATTGCTATGGCTTTAGGTGTACCTTTTGTGGATATTATTCTAAGAGTATCTCCACCGGGAAATCCTATGAGCCAAATTGCTAATGCCCACATTGCTTTTAACGTTATTAACGCAGCATTGCTATTTCCCTTTGGCAATCTTTTGGTTAAATTGTCACAAAATCTGCTACATGGAAAAAAAGATGAACGAGATGAGATGCAACTTATGTTTTTGGACAAGCGTATATTGGAGACTCCTCCAATTGCCGTCGGTCAAATATTAAAAGAAGTTAACAGAATGGCTGATTATGCGAAATCCAACGTAATAGGAGCTATGAATGCTTTCTTTAACAAGGACCAAGATGCTATAGATGAGGTATATAGAAAGGAAGAAATAATTAACTTCTTGAATCAAGAAATAACTCATTATTTAGTAATGTGCAATGGACTGGGATTGCCCGAAAGTGATTTTATTTTGATAAGTGGCCTATACCATGTGGTAAATGATATTGAGAGAATAGGAGATCACGCTGAGAATTTAGTAGAGTATGCTGAATATAGTATTGAAAATAATCTAAGTTTCTCCGATATAGCTATTGAGGAATTAACAGAGATGACTAATAAGGTCATGGAAATGCTGGAAAACACAACCCATTCATTGAAAGAAAGAGACCATAGACTAGCTGAGAAAGTGATGAATGAAGAGGAAGATATTGATATACTGAAGGACAGGCTAAGAAATAGTCATATAGACCGATTAAATGCACAGAAATGTTCTCCTGCTTCTGGTGTCATATTTCTCGATATAGTTACCAATCTTGAAAGAATTGCTGACCATGCAACCAACGTTGTCCAGTCGGTATTGGAAGAAGGAAAATCAAGGAATTATTAATTTTTACAAAATAACTTGTAATTCCCCTTAAAAATGTTATACTTTTAAATATAACTATTATGCATAATAATAGTTATATTATTTTATAGACATTGAAAGGGGGACTCTTCTTGAGACGGGGGAGAACCAAAGGGCCGTGGACCTTATTCTTATTTTTGCTTGCAGGTGTTATTATTGGGAGTATCGTAGGCAACATAATATCTAGGTATACTGATGCCAAATTATTCCATGAAAGCTTTACCATTGGAACTCAAGGCATGCCTGCAGTATTGGATTTTGTTGTAATCAAACTGGCATTTGGCCTATCCCTAACCATAAATTTTGGAACCATGTTAGGTGTGTTATTAGGTGTCCTACTATATTACAGGTATTGATGCTATGAGAATTATTTTAGCTTCGGCATCACCGAGAAGAAAGCAGTTGCTGGAGCAGATGGGTTTGAAATTTGACATAGTTACAAGCAATAAAGAGGAAAAGATACCTCACAATATAGAGCCTGAAAAAATAGTTGAA
>JAWLDD010000235.1:0-4469 GCA_041686815.1 Candidatus Atribacteria bacterium
GTGGTTACAGGTCCTTCAACCGATGTTGGCTACATGTTACAGCAAGATCATCTCTTTGAATGGCGTACCATAGTTCAAAACGTTTTATTGGGCTTGGAGATCCATGGTAAAGTAACTGATGAATCGAAAGCCAAAGTTGAGCGACTATTGGATGTATACGGATTAGGTGATTTTAAATACCATTACCCTGATCAGCTTTCAGGGGGAATGAGACAAAGAGCTGCCTTAATACGAACATTAGCTATTGATCCTAAGATACTGCTACTCGATGAGCCCTTCTCTGCTTTGGATTATCAGACCAGGTTGGCCATGTCTGATGAAGTAAGCACGATTATCCGCAAAGAAGGCAAAACCGCTCTGTTAGTCACTCATGATATTTCAGAAGCTATAAGTATGTCTGATAGGGTCTTAGTCTTGAGTCAAAGGCCAGCTATAATAAAGAATATCCATGAAATCCAGCTTACCTCTGAGAGTAATAACCCTATAAGCCGTCGCCAAGCTCCGGAATTCAGACAATACTTCAATGCAATATGGAAGGAGTTGGATGTTCATGTCAAATAATAACTTTAGCAACAATGCTGTATCAAAAGAACATGCAATGTATATCTCTAAAATAAAGAGGAGGAAAATATTAATACGCTTAACTCAGATAAGCATATTGATCATCTTTATAGCACTGTGGGAATTAGCAGCTAGACTAGACATAATCGATGCTTTTATAACCAGTCAGCCAACTAGAATAGTAAATACACTGAGAAATCTACATGTAGAAGGTACGCTATGGATGCATATTTCCATAACCATAATTGAAACAATAATTGGTTTTGTGCTTGGTACTGTCCTAGGCACAGCTATCGCTATAGTGTTGTGGTGGTCTGACTTTGTTGCAAGGGTAGCTGACCCATATCTGGTGGTACTAAATAGCTTACCAAAAGTCGCATTGGGACCAATCATAATTGTATGGATAGGTGCTGGGCCTTTCGCCATAATAACCATGGCACTTTTAGTATCCCTGGTTGTAACAATTATCACTGTGCTCAACGGTTTTTTAGAGGTGAGTCCTGATAAGATAAAGCTCCTCAAGACCTTCGGTGCTACTAAACTACAGATCTTAAAAAAGGTTATCCTTCCCGCCAGTGTTCCTACCATCATATCTGCACTCAAGATAAATGTAGGTATGTCTTGGGTCGGAGTTATAGTTGGTGAGTTCTTGGTCTCTAAAGCCGGATTAGGCCACTTAATCGTATACGGTGGTCAGGTGTTCAAATTGGATCTGGTGATGACTAGCGTTTTCATACTTGCAACTGCGGCAGCTCTTATGTACCAGCTTGTAGCTTGGTTAGAAAAGAAATTTTTAAAGTGGCAGCAATAGATCATAAAAAAGGATGAGAGCCTTAATCGCCTCATCCTTTTCTATCTATTGTTATATTCCTAGAACCAAACAAACTAGAAAATTTATTAGCCTTACCAAACACAAAATGTTTTCTTCCTATGGAATTAATCCAGTGATCGGTCTTATCCAAATTCTCTTTACGAAGCAAGAACAAACTCTTATGGTTCAATCCAGTACTGCTATAGATCTTAGGAAACTGCTCTATTATGTGCCCTGCCCTACCAATAGGTATAGCATATCCTAAGAACCTTTCCCAATCACCAGGTTCGGGGTTAGGCAGTTTTGATTTCGTAGGCTCTTTTATATATCTAATAAAGCTTAACCACTGAGCATTGTTAAGGGCTCCAAACTCCGTCCTCTTAAAGATAAACTGAGAATAGATTATTAGTAATAACGATAGCCCTACTACTGTAGATCCTTTTATTATATCTCCTAAAAGATACAATATAATGCCTGAAATAAACGTCAAGATACCGAAGATTAGCCCGGTTAGCTTTGCCTTCTTTATATTCTCAAAAAACTTCCATTTTGATGCGTTGAAGGTAACTAGTTTTTCCCATGTTTTGTATTTATGTTTGTATCTAGACCTATTCTTCTTGTCCCTTATCCATTCTTCAAACTTTACTGTTGATACTCTTTGGCTATCTTGCCCAAAGTCATCAAAAAGCCATACCAACAAGTATTCTTCGTGGCTCTTAAGCTGTTCTGTACTAGCGTCTGGACTTTTAGATAAATAGAATCCATGGTCTGAATCAGAAAGCTCGATGTCAAGATATCCTCTATTTATCAAATCAATTAGCGTTGCAATAATGTAATTTGCTTTTACCTTGCCTTTGTTCATCAACACTCCAAGTTCTGCGGGGGTATAATAGTCTACCGGCAGTTTATTGGTATACTTTTGTTTGATCCCTGTTTTAGGATCTTTGTCATATCTAATATATAAATAGATAAAGGCGAGAGCAATTAATCCAATTGAAACATAGGTCAGCAACCTAAAGGTTAAATGCCTTACCTCATAATTCCTACGAACTTCTTCTATCTCCTTTTCATACTGGGACATTTCGGCCATGATCTCATCGGTAATGTCATTTTCTATCTTTTTTCGGCCTTGAGGGATTACGGAAGTGGGCAACAACATAATCAATCTTAAATCGCCATCATAGCCGAAATGGCTAGCATCAAATTCTACAGTATCTTCCCCAATTACCTGTTGAGCATACAATGGCCCCATTAGCAAAGATTGAATTGAATCCATCCTTGTGCCTTTGGGCATCTTAACACTGATAGATATATTGCCGGTATAAAGGTTGTCCAATTTGTTTAAAAATGACCAGTCCAACAGTGCCATGTCCTTATATACGGCCAATAAATCATATAACGTATATTTGAATACCACAGTCTTCTGCCTATTCTCAGCATCCAATGATAACTCTAGACCCTTTACCATTCCGTATTCTTGATCATAAATAATCCTATAAGAATCGGCTTCTATTTCTTCTAGTTTGGATTTTGTAATATCCTCCTGATTAATTTCAAGAATACTAAAAATGCCTATGTTGTCCATTGACGATGCAGTAAAGGTATCTATTTCCCTCTTAAGGTGTCCAGAAAAGCCTTTGGTAAATCGATATGTAATGTATTCCTCCACCGCTAAAGAACCATCGGCATTGATTTCCGCTATAGCCCTATAGGAATCCACAATCCATTCATTAGAGAAATCTTCTTCTTGTGCCAGACTAACAGATATGCCCAAATCTGATAGAAAAAAAAGTAAGATTAATACTAATATTATAATTTTCCTCAAATTTCCCCACCCCTTTATGCCATTTATTTTACCATGAATACCATATTATCTCCATACTTTTTTAAAAATTTAATATCATATTATTGTTAATAGAAAATATATGGTATTATAAGATTATCAATAGCAAGACAATAGAATATGGAGTGATATAATGAAATTGTCCAGAAAGATATATATATTTCTCATAATAGTTTTAATTTTATTAGCAGGTTTTATTATATTGAATTATACAATGAAAAGGCCTGCATCAAGGGCTCTTAATGAATTCTTGGACTCTTTAAATGACTCTTCAAATATATCTCTCCATGACTATATTGTGCCTGGACTTATAAATGATCCGTTTTTGACTACCTTAATGGATCAAAATATAGTATTAAGTCATAGAATAATTAAAACACAAAAGTATGATGATGGTATCAAAATCAAAACAACTCTTAGTACCAAACATGGTCCTATAGAAGTATGGTTTCACCTATCTAAAGTTGATAACAGATGGCTTATTACCCAATTACCCAGAACCGCATATATACCAGCCGCAGTGCCTATACTGGCAGAAGATAAAGACAACCAGAGTATAGAATACCAGATGGATGTAAACGGAACATACCTCTATTGTACATTTCCATCCAGATATAGCCAAATTAATATCGGCGTACCTATTTATCTTATACTGATAGAAGACTATATAGTAGTTTATCAACATATGACTCCTATTCGTCTTGAAAAAGTGGTTTCTGCCTCAGAAAGCCATATAGAAGACTACAACCTAGGTTATATTCCCATCGAATCTGACTTTGCTATATATGAAGTTACCGATAATAAGTCAATCTTTCAAAAAACACATATTCTCCCCATAGGCATTACCAATGTGATCCTATACCGATCAGAAACTCTAAATAATAAATCACTGGTTGCTTATATTGACAAAACTCAAATGCCCAACAATAAAATACGCGTTGTTCTAAATGATACACAATTTCAAAACTTAAGTCATCAAGAAGTGAGATTGTCCTCTACTAAAGGGCTGACTGTTCATAATCAGGTAGACAGTATTGAATACAAGATAGAAGGTGATGACGAGGTTGTCTTTAAATATGATGATGACAATGGCAGCCAGCTATATCACAATGGAAATCTAATTGGATCATCCTCTCATCGTTGGTACATAACTCCTGAGAACGGAGGTAAATTAATTGTTAATAGTATAAAGAGATCCCAAACTCAGAATCAATTAGGAACTCCTTATAGAGGAGATATGGAAGTGTCCAGTTA
>JAWLDD010000236.1:0-4444 GCA_041686815.1 Candidatus Atribacteria bacterium
CCCTGGAACCAGTTGATCTGGTGTAATATTATAGTTATAAGGGAGACTGAGAGGGATATAATTAGAGAAATCGCAGATATGTTTCTGAACAATAGCGGATACTCAAATGCCCGAAAAATTGCCTCGGAATGGCGTGAAGCGTTGAATGTTGCAAGCATATTTTATTCACATGAAGAAATATATAATAGGATAAAAAGCGCTGGATGTAAGAAAGGCTTTATAACAATAAAACAGTGGCTGGAGAATGATGACATGATTGCTCCGCATGACAAGGATGACTTGCTTTATATTGCAAAGGCCACAGGAGATACCTCTCTCAAGAATAGGTGTGATGAGATTTTCGATGCCATAAAGATTGTCAGAAGGGCGCATTTAAGGGCAGGTGACTATTTATCATCACAAATCAGTGTAAAGATACCAATATCACTAAAAAATATAGGTATAGTCGATCCGTACAATATTATGAGTGAAATAGAGCTTAAGCTAGATGTCATAGGTACAGTAAAGATACTAAAAGTCATTGATATTGGAGAAAAAATTTTAGTTAATAGAAATTATATAAACAGACTAACAAGAGAATAGAAGTCTGGGGGGATAGTATGGCAAGGATGATTCCGAAAAGGATATCCGATAGTATTAAAAGTAATGCTGAAAAAAGAATATTCGAGTTATTCGCATCAGATCCAGCCACAGAGGATTGGATTGTTTTACATTCACTTGGTTTATCAGAGCATGATACCCTCATATATGGTGAAGTTGATTTTGTTGTAATTGCACCCAGATATGGAATATTTTGTTTAGAGGTGAAGGGCGGACGTGTGGCAAGGAATGATGGAGTTTGGTATTTTACTAATAGATACAACGAAACAACGGAAAAGAAAAGAAGTCCGTTTGAACAAGCAATAGAGGGTATGTTTAGCCTTCAGAAGGCCTTGCAGAAGCATTTTGGGCAGAATGACAATATATCAAGCTTGATTTTTGGATATGGAGTAATGTTCCCCGATATTAACTTTGATGTGTCCAGTACAGAGTATGAAGATTGGAAAGTATATGATCTCCATGATGTAAGTTATCCTGTGAGTAGGTTTATAAAGAGGTTATCAGAGAATACAAAACAAAAGTGGTATGATACATATGGCTTTTTTAAAGACACAATGTTTCCTGACAGAAAGGAGACTGTGCGTATTGCTGATTACCTACGCTGCGATTTCGAAAGAGTCGTACCACTTTCGCAACAGATAGGAGTTGCTGAGCGATACTTGCTAAAACTAACACAAGAGCAGTTAAGATGTCTTGATCAGTTTGAGGACAATAAGAGATGTCTGGTAAAAGGACCTGCCGGGACAGGCAAAACTTTGTTAGCAATTGAAATGGCAAAACGTACTTCAAGCGACGGTGAAAGAGTGGGTTTCTTTTGCTTTAATAATAAACTTGGGGATTGGTTGAGTGCTCACTGTGAGGGGGTGAATAATAGTATAAAGCCGCTTTATATAGGCACTTTACATTCGTATATGATAAAAATTGCAAAGGAGTACGGTATAGTACATAATGCAAATCAGGAGGAAAATCAGACTTTTTTTGCTGAAGAGCTTCCCGATATGGTAACAAGCATTGTTAATAAAGGGATTCCCTTATTTGACAGAATAATTGTTGATGAAGCGCAAGATTTGATATCACACCACTACATACAGTTTATGGATGCTATTCTTATGGGTGGTTTTTCCCGCGGGGCATGGAATTTCTTTGGTGATTTTGAGAGACAGGCTATATATAAGGAAGGTATCGAAGGAACAGATATTCTTTCTATCCTTGATGAGTATTCATCATATGCTTCATTCAGAATCACAGTAAACTGCAGAAACACAAGAAATATTGGACAAGAAATCCTTCTCATTTCAAGTTTAAAAAGCAAATATCTACCTACAACTGTTGATGGTCCTAAGGTTGAATACAGGCAATATAAGGATGACAATGAACAGATAGAAAAACTTGAAAAGTTACTTGAAATATTATATGAGAATGGAATTAAAGGTAATCAAATTATCATTCTATCTCCCAAAAAGATGTCAATGTCTGCAGTTGGAGATATAAAACCTCCCAAATATAAACTTAGAGAGTATTGTATTGAAAAACAAAAGAATGATGTAATCAGGTTTAGTACAATTCATGGTTTCAAAGGTCTTGAGAGTCCCGTGGTTATTCTTGTTGATATTAATACATATAAAAGGGAGAATCTGATGTATGTTGCTCTGAGTAGGGCAAGGACAAGCTTATATATATTTGAATCGTTAAAGGCAAAGGAAGAAAGAATCGAGTTATTTAGGAGGTCTTTAAATGAGTGATAAACGATTAGAAATAATTGATATTATAAAGAGAGAATTCATTGGTCCAGATCCAGTAGAAGGAATGACGCAAGAAAATGGTGAAGAAATTCTGACTATCGATCCACCAAGGATGCGTTATTCAGCAGGCATACTTTTCCCAAAATTAAAAGGCTTTGATATTGAAGCTCCAGAGTCAGATGAAGTTCATAGTGTAAGTCCTGTAGATATTGAAGGCGGCGATGAGATATCTGAATTTATTGATAATATTGATAGAATTTCATCATCAAAATCTGGGAAACCAGACCCTGAAGAGGACGTTATAAACCTTTCAAATTCATTCCGGCAATCTGCAATTAGCATTACAGTTAAACTGGGGTGTGAAAATGAAAAAGTCAAAGTAAAAATAAGTGCAGGTGTTTATGACCGTATAAGTAATGAAAACACTCAAACTGGGAAAAAAGAAATAAAATATTACAGAAGATCCTTGAAGTCAAACGTTGAAGTACCTTGCTCTAAGTTACCAAAGTTACCAGGTCAGGTTGAAAAGTTTGATATTTTATATGATGGAGATCCTACACATCTGATTCTAATAGTAACTAACCGTAATTTTGATAATGATATACAGAAAGGCATATACACCTTTTCTTTGGCTAATGAGAAAAATACTTCAGAGAAAGATACAATTAAAGATGAGGATTGTTTCTTTCAAGTTGAGTTACAACTCTTTGCGGAAAAAGGTTTTCTACCTATGCCTGAGGTGAAACGTGTTAATAGTGAGGATGAGGACTATCTCACTAATCTTTTACTATATAGGAATATAAAAACTTATGCAATTGGGCATGGGTGTTCAGTTAAGTGGGATTATGAATGTAATAATGTATATACTGTTTGCACAACTTTTATACCACACTATGAAGTAAAACCAATTGTTCCGAATTCATTAAACAACATAGACCTTGATATGTTTATGATGAGTGACTTTGGGGATAAGTCAAAAACTATAGAGAACCTCACAAAATTATGTAATGATTATCGTGAATGGATAGATAAAACAGAAAAGTATGGATTAAGTCTTAGTGAGTTTAATGAGACTGTAAATAGGCATATTACTAATTGCCGCGAATGTCACAGAAGAATGGAAAAAGGGCTTGATTTATTAAAAGGGGATAATAGAGTTTATAAAGCCTTTTCATATATGAACAGAGCTATGCTTTTACAGCAATTGCATTATGGTTTGCCATTGCAGAAATGGGAAGAGTTAGACACTGGATGGGTATTAACCAACCCGGATAATAAAGTTATTCAGATGCCGAATATAAGTGATCGTTCAACCTGGTATGAGTATGCTTCGCGTATATATGGTAAATGGAGACCTTTTCAAATTGCTTTTATACTTATGAATTTAAATTCAATGACTTTCACAGATCATCCAGAAAGGGAGATTGTCGATCTAATATGGTTTCCGACCGGGGGAGGTAAGACTGAGGCATACTTAGGTCTTTCAGCTTTTACTGTTTTTATACGAAGATTTAAAAATCCAGATAATGCAGGGACAGCTATACTAATGAGATATACTTTACGACTATTGACAACGCAGCAATATGAAAGAGCATCTTCAATGATATGTGCTTGCGAAATGATTAGAAGGGAAAAAGAACAGGAACTTGGTAATCAGAGGTACTCAATAGGGCTTTGGGTAGGTGACAATCTGACACCTAATAGAATGGAAGATGCCGTTACAGCTTATAATGCTATGTCTCGTAGTAGTAAAACTGATAATCCATTTATATTGTTAAAATGTCCATGGTGCGGTGCACAAATGGGAGCGGTACCTTATAGAGATAAGAATAAAAGGGGACCAAGGATTTTTGGATATAAAAAGAAAAAGGATCCTAGACAACATATAGTTTTCCAGTGTAGTAATATAAAGTGTGATTTCTCAGCTGATGATATGACATTGCCTTTATACGTTGTGGATACTGATATATATGAAAATCCACCGACTCTTATTATCGGAACAGTTGATAAATTTGCTATGCTTCCGTTCAAACCAGAAGCTAGGGCAATTTTCGGTAAACAAAATCATAAAAAATGTACACCGCCTGAGTTGATAATTCAGG
>JAWLDD010000237.1:0-4428 GCA_041686815.1 Candidatus Atribacteria bacterium
CCGGATCACGCTAAGGAGTTCTTGGTGGAGGTATGTCACGATGATAAAGCTATTGGTATGGGCAAAGGAAAAAGTAAAAAGGAAGCTGAACAGAACGCAGCTAAGGAGGCTTTAGAGAAGATCAATGGGTAAGGGAGTAGTGATTTATCCGGTATTTGTGCCCATGATAGGATGCCCTCACCAATGCGCTTTTTGCAATCAAAGGAGTATAACTGGAAGATCTATAACCAATCTAATATCTGACGTAAAAGATCAGGTAAAAGATGTTATGGATACTGCAACAAAAAGGGATGGGCATAGAGAGATAGCATTTTTCGGGGGAAGTTTTACCTGTCTTTCAATAGAGCTGCAAAACACTATTTTGGGGCTGGCCAAGCCCTATTTTGATGATGGGATTATCGACGGCATAAGGATTTCCACAAGACCAGATTATATATCAGATCCAATACTGAAAAACCTGCAGGATAAAGGTCTAACCACAATAGAGCTGGGAATTCAGTCTACAGACCCACTTGTGCTAAAGGCAAGTGAACGAGGATATACATATGAGGAGGTATTACCAGCCCTTAAAAACCTTAAGAATTATGATTTCAAAATAGGTCTGCAGATGATGGCAGGGCTTCCACAGGACACACGATTAAAATCTATAAGGACAGCCCTTGACTTTGTGGATATAAAACCTGACTTTGTAAGGATATACCCTACCCTGGTAGTTAAGGGATCAGCCTTGGAAAAACTGTTTTTGCAGGGGCAATATAAGCCTCTAGCTATAGAAGATGCTATAGGATGGGTAAGGGATTTAAGGATCGTCTTTGAATATGGCGGCATTGATGTGATACGCACTGGACTACAATCTCAGGAAGGATTTGATGAGGGACAAGACCTTGTTGCAGGTCCTTATCATCCTGCCTTTGGAGAAATGGTGGAGAGTGCCATATATAAGGCTTGGATGCAGGATATCATGCAGTGGGTGATTGATAACAATAAAGATATTCCCCATAATAAAATAATCTTTCGAGTGAATCCATCTCGGCTGTCCCAAGCTCTAGGTCAGAGAAAATCAAATATACAATATCTCAACCAAATATTTCCCGGTTATAACATATCTATTGAACAGTGTAGTGACATTGATAGGCAGCATATAATGGTCATTTTAGATAATAGGCAAATGTCATACCATAGAAAGTCATTTATTTCTCTCAGATATGAAGGAATACTTAGAGAAATAGCGAACTAGAAGTTAGAGGTATTTTATGCTAAAATTGATTAACAGCCATTTGATTGTATGGATAGAGAAAATCAAGCAATAATCATCAAAGCTATCCATGAAATCAACCAAGACGGCGTTGTTTTATAATGTAGTTATGGATTTGGTTGATTATCGGACAAGAGGTGTGTAGAATTGCTATTAAAAAAATTAGAGATGTATGGCTTTAAATCCTTTGCAGATAGGATAGAAATAGAATTTGATAAGGGCATTACAGCTATCGTTGGCCCTAACGGAAGCGGTAAGAGTAATGTAGCTGACGCCGTTAGATGGGTACTGGGTGAGCAGAGCGCCAAATCCCTTAGAGGCAGCAAGATGGAAGATGTGATCTTTTCCGGAACTCAAGTGCGAAAGCCTTTGGGCTTTGCTGAGGTATCCCTGACCTTGGATAATACTGATAATACTCTTCCAGTGGATTTTTCAGAGGTAACCATTACCCGAAGGGTTTTTCGGTCAGGTGAGAGCGAGTATTATATAAATCGTTCATCATGCAGACTAAAGGATATAGTCGAGTTGTTTATGGATACCGGCGTAGGGAAAGAAGGGTATTCCATTATTGGACAGGGTAGAATTGAGGAGATACTCAGCGCTCAACCCGAGAACAGAAGGCAAATATTTGAAGAAGCAGCGGGAATCGTCAAGTATAAGACAAGAAAACAGGAGTCAGAGCGGAAGCTAGAAAAAACCGAGGAAAATCTAGTCCGTGTTGATGACATTATAAGGGAGATAGAACATCAGCTAGGACCACTAGAAGAACAAAGCAAGATAGCCAAGGAATACCTAAGCCTGAGAGATAAGTTAAAGATATATGACCTTAACAAATTCGTTATTGAGTATGATAGCTATAAGAAAAGAATAGAACAGATAAAGAATAGCGCTGCTCTATTGGATCAGGATATCCTAAACCATCGTCAAAGTATCCAAGATCAAGAGGCCAAGGGTAATGAGTTGGATGAGAAAATAATAGGGCTAGACAATGAAATCCAAATCATTCGTGATAACAGATATAATATCTTAAATGAAATCCAAAGATTAAAAGGTAAAATTGAGGTTGTTGAGGAAAGAATCGTACAGCTGGACAGGGAGAATTCTAGACTTAAAGAGGAAATAGAAGAGGAAAAACAGGCCATTGTGAACAAAGAGACACAGAAAAACAATGCCCTCGATGAGCTTAGCTTAAAGAGAGAAGCTCTAGAAGCCAATCTTATAGAAGCCAACCAGCTAGAATCTAAGTTAGAGGAGATTCAAAAGGAATTATCAACTAGTTACATAGAAGCCCAGAAAAAGAAGGATAGAATGATGGAGATATGGAGTGCTCTATCAGAGGCCAGAAATACTATAACCAGATTCCAAACATTAAAAGCGAACCTTGAGGAGCAAAGGCAATCTATTGACACAAAACTGGGGGAACTGACCGAAAGTAGAGCAGAACTTGTCCAAAAGTATGAAAACTTAAAGAGCAATAGTGATGAGCTTAGCCAAGTGCTTGCCCAAAGAAATAATGAAAAGAAAATTCTGGAGCAGAAGATAGATCAATTAAGAAAAAGGATCAAAGATCTGGATGAGAAGCTTCAACTACAGAAACAGCAATTAGAAGGTGAAAGATCAAAGCTGAACCTACTTGTTGATATGTCCAATGCCTACGATGGCTACCAAAAAAGCGTAAAGAGTATACTTTTGGCTTGCCGAAACAATCCTTCCATAAAGGAGAGGGTGTGCGGTGTAGTGGCAGAGCTGATAAATGTTCCCAAGAAATATGAACTGGCCATCGAAATTGCTTTAGGGGCTAGTCTTCAGCATATTGTTACCTATGATGAACAGGACGCTAAATATATCATAGAGTTTTTAAGGCATGGAAATCTAGGACGAGCAACATTTCTTCCCATATCCTCCATAAAGGGGAGAGATCTTTATCATCAAGAAAAGATGGCTTTGAACATGAAAGGCTGCTTGGGAAGAGGGGTAGATCTCATAGACTTTGATCCTAAATACCAGCAAATCTTCGAAAACTTGTTGGGCAGGGTGCTAATTACCGAAAACCTGGATCAAGCTATAGATATAGCCAAAAGGTTCTCCTATTCCTTTAGAATTGTCACTTTGGATGGAGATGTGGTAAACACTGGTGGATCTTTGACCGGGGGCAGCCATAATAAAAGGAGTACTGGAATCATAGGGCGAAAAAGAGAGATAGAGCATCTCAAGGCAAGAGTTTCTCAATTGCTAAAGGATATGGAGACCCATGCTGCACAGACAAATGCTGTTATGGAGGAATATACACAATTAAGTCAAAAACGAAAGAGCATTTCCAGTATAATTCATGACTTGGAAATTGAAATAGCTGCTGGCAATGAACACTTAGAAGGTATCCAGCTTCAAATAGAAAGAAGCGATAAGGAGATTGAAAATCTAACCGAAACTAACGCTAAACTGGAACAAGATATTCTAAATATGCAAAAATCTATTGAAGAACAGCAGCAGCAGATTGTTAGCCTTGAAACTCAAAATAAAGATGCTCAGGCTATTGTGGATAGCTCCGATTCATCTATTGAAAATATCAATAAGCAAAGGGAGCAAATTGATGAAGATCTAACAAGGATAAAGGTTGATATAGCTGGTCTAAACCATGAAATTCGTACTTTAGAGGATAATATAGACAGACTGGACAAGGATATTGACCTTCATCTAAAGAGCATTGACAAGAAATCCAAGGATATGGATCAAAACTCTGATTCTATCAGTGCCTATAAACAGGAGATTGTAGAGCACAAAGATACAGTGGAGAGGTTAAATGCTAAGGCCAAGGATGAGGAAGAGCAGCTCAGTGAAAAGCAAAGTGAAAAAGAAAAACTATCGGTAGAAATGGATGGAATAGAAAAAAGAATAAAAGAACTGTCAGCTATCATAGAGGATCTTAGAGAGCGAAAGCATAGTTTTGACGTTCAGCTATCCAGAGTAGAGGCTGAGATAGAGAACGCTCAGAACAACATATGGGAGGAGTATGAAATATCCTATGCCCATGCACTGAAATATAGGGATGAGAGCTTAGGCATTACTCAGATTAGAAGAGCGATTCAACAGATAAAGCAAAGAATCAATGAACTGGGGAGTGTCAATGTTAATGCTATAGAAGAGTACAAGAGGGTAAAGGAGCGATATGATTT
>JAWLDD010000238.1:0-4373 GCA_041686815.1 Candidatus Atribacteria bacterium
CAAGGAGTTTAATGCAACGGTCTCAACATTTTGCTCAAAATTCTCAAATCCATCCTCATCAGCACTATCAGATATAGCTCGTATCACTAAAAAAGGTATATCATTAACAAAGCATACATGAGCAACACTTGCGCTTTCCATATCAACACATAATGGTTCGTAATCCTCAATTAGTTTGTATCTTTCATCCCCTGAAATAAATGCTTCCCCTGTTACAATTCTTCCGATATAGCAGCTATTTTTCAAATCTAATGTTTTGTAGATTTCAATACTATCTTGAACCATTTTACTATCTGCCATGAAATATATATCTTCCATACATGGATGATATTCTGTCAAAATCTCTCTTGCCACATCGTGATAGGCAATCTCATCACCAATGACAATATCGCCTATACGCAACTTATCATTTAATGCTCCCGCAACACCTGTAAGTATAATTTTATTAACATCAAACTTATCAATTAATATCTGTGCAGCAATTGCTGCATTAACCTTACATACACCTGAACAAACTGCTACGACTGTGGTATTTTCAAAACTTCCTAGATGGAAATCTAACATCGCATGTCTTATAACTTCCTTGTTTTCAATCTTTTTGATAAATGGCATTATTTCCTTTTCCGTAGGACCGATTATTCCTATTTTCATACTATTCTCTCCCTCAAATATTCTCAAAGGTTTCCCTCTCCATTATATATAACATTTGACATCTTTCAATTGAAATTTCTCTATTAGTTATTTTAAAATAATATAAAACAGAAGCCCCCAAAGCTAGAGGTACAGTGTTGTTTACATGTTCCTTTTAATACAGATTTCCCTTATTGTATATACTTGCTCCTCTATTTCATTTTTGCCTGTTCATTTATATGCTCCAATGACATAACTGGCACGCCTGCACCAATTCTGTCATTATGTCGTCCATATTCAATCGTTATAATTTCAGGTTTTAGTAAGTCACCCCATCTGATACTATCACAGTTTTCAAGAGAAACAAATTTTAGATTCTTAAATTTTTCTTTTATATATCGCATTTTTAATAATTATATCCAATGTTTTTTCAAAAGGTCTATCAATTGGCAATTCTGTAAGAGTCGGGTGAAAAGCTAGGCCAGGTGTCTTAGTCATGCGGATAAGCCTTTTCGTAATGTCATCATTAAATTCCTCTTGTAAAGAGGTTAATGATAGATCGTGTGGTGCCAGATATATTCCGTGTAGTAAAATAGGTCTTTTTTTTGCAAGACTTAGAATCCCAAATCATATGATAGCTGATTTACAAATTCTTGTACCAATTTCCGCTTATTTTCCCATAAGTCTTTTGCAGTAGGTGTTATCATCGGGTTTTCAATCGTAGATTTATATGAATAATTCAAAATATGGCAGTATGTTTTTTCATAGGTTTGTATTTTTTGGGCTCCTTCCACCATGCAATCCCATACAATGGATAGCGCTCCAGTCTCATCAAGCAAATCAGCTTCCATTAGTAAAATCAACTCTAAAGGTGTTCCCTTAGAAGTCATCAATTCCTTATTTGAATGATTTCTTACTAGATATACAACATAGTCAGTAAACTCAGTATCAAATCCATTTTCACTTAAATATTTCTTACATAGGATTGCACTGTGTTCTGCATGTTTTGCATTATCTTCAGCCAGTGCATAACCTACATCATGGAAAATAGCGGATACGAGGACAGCCTCTTTATTCACATGAGATTCCCTTTCAATAAGACGCTTTGCCCACATAAACACTCTCTTTATGTGCTCCGCACGTTTCCTGAATCCAGGAAACCCTATTTTTGATGCCTCATTATCAGTATTCTCTAGATGTTTATTAACGAATTGAAACATTTTTTCATACATTGCTATTTCCACCTCTAAGAAACTAAACAATACCTTCTTTTATCCACAATATTGCTTATCCTTCCTTATTCTACATAAACCATGATTATCCTTTTATTTTCATGAATTCCTCTAATGGTACAATTATCAAAAAATATAACAAAGGCTATTAGGCAAGTATTCTGATATTAATAAAGGTCAAGAGCTGATCATTTTGATCAGTTCTTGACCTTACGTGACAACTATTTATACTGTTATCCTATCTCATATCACTTATTTTCTAATTTCTCCAGCTCACTTAGCAACAGAACTTTTGCATCGCTATAGTCCTTATAATCAAGGCTATAGAGCTCTTCTGGTTTCTTACCTAACTCAACATGAAAATCCTTGATATTTTTATTTCTAAGTATTTTATCCCATACTTCCTCTAGAAGAGTTTCGGCATTGGGATGCAGGGCTCTTAACCTCTCAATTAGCTCAAAGTCCTCAATTCCCCTCTTGAGATTCTTATATCTGAGAGTTAACAGTGGCCGTCCATCGTTAGCAGGGTATACGAAATTGGTATCTCCTGCCTTCCAGCCTGGGTATTTATAGGACATCCTCTCCCGTGGTCTCTCTGGCCATACCGTATAATTCCATCTTAGGAAACCATCTAGCTCCATATATGAAGTTAAGAGACCAATTAGCCTGCTCTCCAATAGCGGTGATGAGATAAAGGTGTTGGGTATTGGCGGCCAGCAGCATACGTACCACAAAAGCCTACCTTCAATTTTATCCTTCATCTTATTTAGCAAATCCCACTCTTCGCATATGCATGGAAGTACCGGCACAAAATCCTGTATCTCGTCCTTGAACTCATCAATAAACTCCACATGATTTATAGCGGTCTTGTATTTGAAGGATGGAGCAAGTTCTTTAAGAAGATTCAATCTCACCCTATATAGGTCCACATCAGCTGGTTCGTCTGCTACCACCAGCACCTTGTCTATCCAGCCTTTATCTATGAAATATTGCTCTAGAGCCGTGATATAATCCTTAATCTCTAGATCTGATTTCATATATTTATAGCATCCATCGGAATGGTCGTAGTATCGAATGCGTATAGCATCAGGATAGGAAGGGGCTACGCCGCCATATCCTTTCTCAGGAGAAACCCAGATGTTTACTAAACCAAATACCTCTATCTCCTTGTCAATGCCATGTTTAAAGCACATCTCTATGTACCTCTCCATGGGTGAAAAGTCATAGCGAAAACTTCCGTCAATTCCTTTCTCCACCCTAATCATGCTGTATTCAAAGAGATCCGATGGATAGTTTACGGTATCAAAGCATCTCTGGCCGGACCATGGTATCTCTGAAGCAAAGACGGTAACAGCCTTCTGTCCCAAGTCAGCCAAGCTTTTTACATAGCCTTCAACTACCTCGAAATGCCTGTCACTCCACAATACTACTTCGTGCTTTCTGGCTATGTTGGACAGGTGTTGCCATAGGTCCAGGTGAAATACATACTCATTGGGCGTAGGCATGGTTACGTCCTTAACTTCCAACTCAAAGGTTAGTATGACCAGCAGCTCTTCATCACTAAACATAGAGTGTTTTAGCAATCTGATTTGTCCTTTATAGCTGCCCGGGGAAGCATTTTGGGGAACTTTTATCTCTACCCAAACCGGTTGTACTTCATTTCTCTTGACATGAACAGCACCATCATGAAGTAAGATATCGGATTTCAATAATCTATCGTCATCTTCCACCAGCCCTATAATGTTCATAGATAGACAAAGGTCCTCAAAGCCTTCTTCCACGCTGCTCTCCAGCCTAATGTTGTCCAAATTGCCAAGCGGTGAGAATAGAGGATTTTTGTCCACCGACAGTGTAAAATCGTCATCGCCCATAACCAGTACCTGAAAGGCTGCCCAATCCCCCTTAGCAGCTGCCAAGGATATATGGGTGTTTTCAAAGATCTTACCCATGGCATTGTATACTCTATCACCATGGATATGTTTGTAGCTTTCATCCTGTAAACCGTATGAAAATCTCATCACCATACCTCCACATAATATTTTCTATTCCAGTATCAGATCGCCAAAGTATTCCGGTCTATGAAAATCAGGCTGGGAAACATCTATCCTGTTCCAACATCCATAGTGGGGAAACTTGGTTTCATCCCCACATTTTTGGAAATTACCCTTCATCCTCTTACCCGGCGTAAAATCCTGTTTGCCATAGTAGTGTTCAATGAAAGAATAGGGTATGGAAAACTCCAAGGTCCAAAAATCATCCCGGTAATCATGAACATTATCTTTGCCTACAGAGGATTTAATGTTGAATATTGAGGTACCGCCAATCTTTCGTGGTTTTTAATAGTATCAAAAGGCAGAGTCATGAAATCTTTTTCTTTGATCATTTTTTTTACTTTGCTGTTAAAATCTGATATTTTAGTTTCGTCGTCGGTGTCTGCATAAACTACCCCTAAAGAGAGAGCCCTTTTCATTATCTTTTTATAGGTTTCCATCGCCTCGTTTCTTGCGTTGA
>JAWLDD010000239.1:0-4330 GCA_041686815.1 Candidatus Atribacteria bacterium
TACCCACTTTTTAAAGTTTTTCAACTTTTTCAACCGGTTTGTTATGATTGTACTATTACTAAGTATGATATACTATGTACGGGGCTACTTGACGCTTACGAATCAAGGTTTTCATTCACAAACACAACAAAACCCGCCTCGAATAGAGGGGGTTTTGTTTTATACTTTTTGGCAGGTAGGGCATATATAGGACGTTGTGCTCCCAGTTTTTTATATGCTTTTTAGCTCTTCTATTTCTCAACCCTTGATATCAATACTACGTACTCGACATGGCACGAATTGCCATTATTGATGTCAGGGTACTTGGCAACAGGTCAACCGATTATTAGCATTTTGGAGGTATACGGGAAAATATCAACGGGATTACGGTGTCCGGTAACATATCAATAAGCAAATGTTATTGTATCTTTTCTAATATTTCATTCAAATAATCTTTTGAATACTTTTCAGCTTCTGTACGTTGTATCAATGCATCAGTTGCATGGACCTCTCGTAGTTCTATATATAATTCTATGATTACTTGCAATGCTTCTATACAGCTTTGAGCACTATAGATAGGAATTGTTTCTAGCAATTGCGGTATATCTTCAGGAGCATCAAATTCAATTTTTCTTACCCCTCGAGGAAGTTTTCCATTTTTCATTAATATTAATGGCCCTATCACAACCTGTCGTAAAAAAGATATAAATTCTATTGCTTCAAAAATCTCATTCCTACCAATTTTTGTTGCTCCATAATGTACCCATACCCAAAATCTATCTTCAATCCACTGCAAATTAGGTAAAGGAAATTTAGCCTCACCTAATCGTAGACCATTTGTAATTGCATTATCTCGCTCCCATAGGATTACTGGATCTTCCACTCTTACAGCTATGTCCTTTATTGATACAAACTTAAAATCCACATGTAATAACGGTGGTCCATATAAGCATATAACTAATCTTGGTTCACCAACATGCTCGCCAGTAAAGGCGGATAATACTCTTCCTAATCTCTCTATTATTTTAAATCTATCATCCATTACAGCTTTAAAATCACTATCAGCAACAGCTATAACAAGATCTATATCAGAGAACTCATCCATTTCGCCTGAAATGTAAGAGCCACCTGCAGCTATACCTAAAATTCTTGAATCATCTTTAAGTATTTCTATGGCCTTATTAATAAAATCACTATGGCTTTTTGGTATCATAAATTCATCCCTCTTTTTGAGGCCAGCACGACCTATCGTTCAGTATGTATTCGGGCATATCTGATTTACATCCTCCATCTCATAAATTTCGCAAAAGGATTCTCAGGCTGGCAGGTTGCTATAACCCTTATTCTGGTATGCTTTATAAGCGAAACTTGCTATTACCTATTTTTACTTTAAACTGCTTGTTCAATACCGTTATATACGATTCTTAACCTTGCTCTCCAACCTAAACATATAGCTATACGTCTTATTGATCTAAGCTGCTCTCTCGCTGTCTTGTACCCGTATTTATCTATTATATTTATTATTTCTTCAGCTGTTTGGATAACCATATCATCCTGATTCTCAAATAAAATATATAGCTCGTCATAGTAGGATGGATCTCTTGAGGTTTTCTTAATTAACACCAAATTTAATGCACATAAAGGCAAATATACTTCAGACAGATAAGGATTATTGTACTCATTAATTGCTGCAATTGCATCAAGGTATCTAAAATGATCAATATAATCCGAATGTAATCCCAATTCTGATAGCTGTGCTTCAACATCTATATCAGCAACAACAGAATTTATCGTCGAGGCTATGAATCGTGCTGGATAATCGCCATATTTAGCGGGTATTAATCCTGGACATCCCTCTTGAATTTGTTTACAGTGTAACAGCTCATGTATTAATACCGATTCAAACACATCGTCTTCTAATTGTCCATCTACATATACAAGATAATGGTTATCATTCATTTGACAATAGCCGTTGCTCTCCGTATCATCACCTTCTATTTGTCTTATCTCAACCGGTAAATCCAAATCATTGATGATTTCATTATAAATTTTTTGTGTTTTTTCTGATAGTTCATGATTTAATATTCTCATTGCGTCCTCCCTAAGTTTATAACAATAAGCCAAAACATATTTAAGTATAAAATTCAATATCTTAATTCTAGACAGTACACTTTATATCTGCAACTAATTTATGCTTATAAATCTATGTACTCAGTCCTGTAATCGATTAAGCTCTTATATGAGTTACTTTATAAACACCTAAACTCTACTGTTCCTCCATGTTGAGCATCCAAATCCTTTTTAGTGGAATTTCGGCTTTAATCTCATTGCTAAGTTTATCATAGTTATTAAATATTTCTTGTATTATATTTTGGGAGTTCCATAATCTTACCTTAAAAAATTGTTTTGATGCTTCATTAATTACAGATGATTTAAAACCGCTCCAAGAAACTAGCAAACCATAATCTGCATTAAAATTGCTCATTGTCCCAATCAATTGATCTAAGATAGGCCTACCAATAGGATTTGCTTCTGTTTTAACCTGTACACATATTTTTGGAGATCCAAATCCCAATATGCCCGGTGATGCTAATAAATCCACTCCATGGTCCGCTCCCTCTGGGCTCCTATAGGTAGTAAAGCCTTTGGCTTTTAAAATTTCATTTATTAGCTCTTCCATCCTATGACCTTTAAATTTTTGTATGATTCTCTCTGATATCTGATCAGAAATATATTCCTCTAGATCAATTCCCGTTTCTTCATCCACATCATCTATCGCTTTAGCAATGGGCTTAGGCTTAACATACCAATTGTTTCGTGCCATCTCCTTGATTCTTTCCTCTGCGTTGTTCCGATGTATCCTACAAATAGTCATTGCCGCACCTAGGGAATATAATATATCCTGATCAAACCTATCTCTTGGGATATCTTGTGCAAACCAGTCAACATCCCTATAGTGATAATAAGGGTTCCCTTGAGATTTGTCATACACATAATCTCCTATAATCTTACCAAAATGAAGTGTCCTATCTATTTTACTGGGAAGTACTACCCAGTCGCCTATTTCCATTTTGTGTGCCATAGGCCATACCTGGGATGCCCAATTTATAGCAGTTTTCTCTTTTTCTAGATTGTATTTCTCCATTAATATTTCATATAAGTCTTCTTGGGAATCTATATCATTTAAATTGATATCAAATTCATTCTTAGTTAAATAAACTCTACCATCTGTTAAAAACTTTTCTTCATACTCCCCATTTTTTCCAGCCCTGATTAACCATAAGCTCATTGTATCTCCTCCAGCTAATAAAATAATATCAGATCTAAAATAAAACATGGCATCTAGTCTAGGGTTTTTTATTAATAATAAAACTATTTACGTATTTTTACCTGCTCCAATCCACCTGTTTGTCTCTTTTTTCAGGAAGCTGCTATTAATCTTGTTATCGCGAATTCATAAACTTATTTAATGCTTTCCGGAATATCACACAAGAATCCTGCAAAAGGAAATTTATACAACATTACCTGTGTACCGAACATATCGATAACCTTACCGTTATTTGCTGTTCCATTAATAATCTGCTCAGCGCCTTCAATAAGGTTTGTTATTAATTCTGGATATACTGGGAACGAGCCATGGGATGGATATATTTTGTCAAAGTCTTTCGCATAAAGTGACAACAACTTCTTTAGGCTCTCAACATACAAGTACATATTCCTATGTTTCTTAAACATATAGATGTTTCCATCCTGAATGATGTCTCCTCCAATGAGCACTCTATTATTTATATCCAGTACAGCTATGCTACCAGGTGTATGACCAGGCATAGTAATTATTTTCAACGGTCGGTTTCCTAGATTAATGATCTCGCCATCTTTTACAGGAATAATAGTACCCAATCCCCCGTTTGCCCTATAATACTCTTCGTCGTCTGGAGACATATAAAAGGAATCAAAACTGCTATTTCCTGAAACATGATCAGGATCAGCATGTGTATTGAGAAGCATGACTGGCAGCTTAGTGATATCCTCCACAATTTCTTTTGCATTGGGTGTATTTGCACCACTGTCAATAAGCAACGCCTTTTCTGCCCCTGTTAATAAGAAGAAGCGTACAAAATTATCCTCAATCCTCCAGGTAGTATTGTTTATTTGAATAATATCTACCATAAATATCCCTCCATCACTTTTTTTGTTATTGGAACATCTGCTGGTAAAAGATCATAATTAAGTAAATCATTTATATTAACCCACTTTGTATAATTAGTATCATAGTCAACAGTGCAAGAAAGCACTATTTAACTTTCATACCTTAAAACAAACCATATCAGAATAAATTTGATCCTATCTT
>JAWLDD010000240.1:0-4321 GCA_041686815.1 Candidatus Atribacteria bacterium
GTTATATCGGAATGGGGATTATGGCTTTACTATTTTCCACTATGAGTTTTGGGAAAAGAGGAGTCTACTATACGAGGCAACAGCGCTTGAATAAAATAGGTCAATACACAACTAAAGTTGTTTTGTCTTTTCTAGCTATTTTGATTGGAATTCTTATTGAGACCTTTATTGCACCTCTGATGTTTCCCCTTTTTACTTGGATATTTCGATAATATGCTACTGGAGAAAGAAATGTTTGCAAAAAAGAGGAATTTAGAGGTTTTTGTTGAATATGATAATAAAGCTTTTATTTTAGATAAACGGGGAGTTTAAGTATATGAAGGATGATTTGATTCACTATGAATCCTACTTAACCGAAGAGAAGTCTTTGTCTTCCAACACTTTAGAATGCTATATGAGAGATATAAAGCAATATCTGACCTATTTGGATTCTATGCAAATTGATGGCATCAATGAAGCTGATCGATCATGTATCCAAGAATACATACATAGATTGGAAGATGAAGGAATATCCACATCTACAATATTGAGAAAACTATCATCGATAAGGAGTTATTATAGATTCCTGATCCATGAGAATAAGATCTCTCATGATCCCACTGAAAATTTAGAAGGACCTAAAAGTGAAAGAAAACTTCCCAGTATCTTGACGATCGCCGAAATCAATAGGCTCATGGATCAACCAATGGGTGAGGATCCGAAAACTATTAGAGACAAGGCTATGTTAGAGCTTTTGTATGGCACAGGGATCAGAGTCTCAGAGTTGATAAATCTCAATATAGATGATGTTGATGTTAATAAAGGGATAGTTAAGTGCCGTGGATCCAATAGAGAAAGAACCATGGATATTGAGAGTAGGACCCTGACGTATTTAAAGTTATATCTGGAACAAAGCAGGCCTCAACTGGTTCGTAATAAGGACGAAAGATCTTTGTTTGTAAATTTTCATGGAAGAAGGATGACAAGACAAGGTTTTTGGAAGATTGTAAAATTCTATACTCAAAAGGCTAATATTGATAAGGATATTACGCCACATACTTTAAGGCATTCCTTTGCAATTCATCTGTTGAATAAAGGTGCAGATATTCGGGTTCTTCAAGAAATCTTGGGGCATTCAGATATATCCACTACTCAAATGTATGCCCAGCTCATGGATAGTATTAAGTAGCAAAATCAAATGATTTTGCTATTTTCATTTGATCATAGTATCGGATGCTGCTACAGCGTAGCTAACTTACATTGCATAACATCCTACCTAAATGGAAAATCTATTGATACATGAAATTTCATTTTATGAGTACATAGCTTAGGAGGGATGAGGTTGAATAAAAGTTTAATCAATGTAGCGGCATTATTTTTATGCCTTTCTATACTAACGGCTTTTCCTATAAACACTTATGCTCAGGAAATGCCTTTTGAGCTGGAATCTCAATCAGCTTTGTTAGTAGATTATGATACTGGAACAATACTATATGAAAAAAATCCTCATGAGAAGTTACCCATAGCCAGTATTACCAAAGTAATGACAACTCTTTTGGCGTTAGAGGCTATCGAGGAAGGTAGAATTGGTTTAGAAGATGAGGTAACAATTAGCGAGTACGCAGCCAGCATGGGAGGATCTCAAGTCTTCTTGGCACCTGGAGAAAAATTGCCTGTATCGGCTTTATTAAAGGCTATTATAGTAGCATCAGCAAATGATGCAAGTGTGGCTTTAGCAGAAAAGATATCTGGAACAGTTGAAACCTTTGTCAGCAGTATGAACAGCAAAGCCAAAGAACTAGGGATGGAAAACACCATGTTTTCGGATTGTACAGGCTTATCCGATGATGGAAACTATTCAACTGCTTATGACATATCCATAATGTCAAGGGAATTGCTTAAGTATCCACTGTTTTTTAAATGGAGTACAATTTGGTTAGATAATCTAGAGGAAGCAGCTAATAACACGGTGCTGACCAATACTAACCGTTTGGTGCGCTTTTATGAAGGTTGTGACGGTATAAAGACCGGATCCACCAGTAAGGCTAAGTATTGTCTAACAGCTAGCGCTAAAAGGGGAAACTTACGCCTTATTTCTGTTGTCCTAGCTGGTCCAACCTCCCAAGTAAGATTCTCGGAAGCTGCCAAATTGATGGATTATGGATTTGCCAATTATGATGCCATACCTTTGATCAAAAAAGATGCCATTGTTGAAAGACAGATTACAGTTACCGGGGGCAAAGAAAGCGAGATATCAGGCTTAGCAGCTGAGGATTTTTTTGCTCTTCAAATGAAGGGTCAACCCGGCGACTATGATATTACCAATATAATCCATGAACCAATAAAAGCACCAATAAAGAAAGGGGACAAGATTGGTTCTGTTGTGATTCAAAAGGAAGGTAAGGAAATAAAATCGGTGGATATCTTAGCCGACCGGGATATTGAATCAGCAAGCATCTATGATTATTTAAAGCAAATAATCAGAAGTTGGACATCAGGTACTGAAGATAAGGAAATACAAAATTAATCATAATATACACCTATGTTTTATTATTTGTCCGATGAAAAGTGTGCTAATGCACACTTTTTATGCTATAATTAGAAAATGATATATCATCTGGTGTTGTTCGTTATACTAGTTTTGAATTGGGGGATTTTATGTTTGGCAGATTTGATCTAATAGATATTTTGTATAGCTTGCCAGCAGTCTTCATGGCCTTCTCCTTTCATGAGTTTGCTCATGCCTTGGTCGCTTATCGTATGGGTGACCCGACACCTAAAATGCAAGGTCGTCTCACTTTGGACCCTTTAGCCCATGTTGACTGGATTGGTTTAATCATGTTTACTTTATTTGGATTTGGGTGGGCAAAGCCGGTACAATATAATCCATCTAACTTTAGAAATCGTAAACGAGGGGATATTTTGGTTGCCATAGCTGGTCCCCTAGCTAATATAATTCTAGCTTTTTTTGCATTTATTGTTATCCATATTTTGTGGCGGATTATCTCTTATAGTGGGCATCTAAATAGCGGTATGAACATAATGTTTTCAATATTAGAAAAAATAGCCTCTTTGAATATAGTTTTTACTTTTCTAAATCTGATACCTGTTCCCCCTTTTGATGGATATCACGTAATAAAAACTTTATTTTTCAGGAGGAATATAAAGTTTTTTTGGGTATTGGAAAGATATAGCATGATAATACTCTTTGCTGTGATAATCCTTAATGTTTTTGGTTACATAATAAGTATTCCATATCTATACGTTTATTCATTATTGGACAACCTGGCAGCTTGGTTGACTGGGTTATTTTTGTAAGAACGCATAACACGGGGGGATAGTATGGAATATCAAATCAAGCTTGATCAATTTGAAGGTCCACTGGATCTCTTATTACATCTCATTTCTAAAGCAAAGATTAGGATTGAAGATATATCGATTACTGAGATTACAGAACAATATTTGGAATACTTAGATAAGATGAAGGAGTTTGATGTAGAAATAGCCAGTGAGTTCCTTATTATGGCTGCTACGCTACTGCAAATAAAATCTAGAGCTTTGCTTCCTAAGCCTAGTATAGAAGAAGATAATGAATCGGATCCGGAACAAGACCTTATCAGAAGACTGGCAGAATATAAAAAATATAAAGAGGCAAGCATTGCGTTGGAGAACAGGGAGAGGATTTATGGTAGCGTGTTTTATAAAATTCCTGAAGAGGTAATAGACGAAAAGGATAAAGAAATCCAAACCCTAGTCGAAGGGGATGTAGACATGTTGGTAGCTGCCTTCAAAAGCTTGATGGAAAAAAAGAGGTCTGAGATCACTGCCAATAAAGTATATCCTATTTCTAGACAACCAATTACCATCAATCAAAGAATATATCAACTAAAAAGATACTTTAAAACAATAAAAGAATGCTATTTCTCTGAGCTTTTTGATGAATATTATCAACGTTCTGACGTTGTGATAACCTTTTTAGCTTTACTTGAAATGCTTAAAGCCAATCAAATATGTGTATATCAGAGGCGACAATTTGAAGATATTATCATTAGGAGGGCAACTTAGAGGATATGGATGAGCGTGAAAAGATGGGACTTATTGAATCAATTTTATTTGTCTCAG
The DNA here is from genome assembly GCA_041686815.1 of Candidatus Atribacteria bacterium. Taxonomy (GTDB): domain Bacteria; phylum Bacillota; class Clostridia; order Caldicoprobacterales; family UBA3941; genus JAWLDD01. The sequence continues at coordinate 4,102 of JAWLDD010000240.1, forward strand.
GTGATGCAGTACCTGCAAAGAAGATAGCCGAATATTTGGATATGGATATTAGAAATGCTAGAAAGCTATTAGAAAAACTGATAGATGTATTCAACTTTGAACGCAGAGGTCTGCAAGTTATTAAAGTTAATGATAGCTATCAGCTAGCAACACGACCTGAATATGGCCAATATATAAAGAGTTTCTTTGGTGCAGAAGAGAAGCAAACATTATCTCAAGC
>JAWLDD010000241.1:0-4317 GCA_041686815.1 Candidatus Atribacteria bacterium
AAAGGTTTTGTTACCTTTCTCACCGAAGTGAACCTTTATAGGTACTTCTTTTTCAAATTGATGGCCAGTCTCTGATACTACTCTTTTCAATAGTACTAGAGCATCTTTACCAAGCTTGCTGTAATCAGATCCTGTGTTTTTTATGAAATATACTTCACTCAATTCTATACCTCCATTTGTACTGATATTTGATTTGATGCTAACGTGCGATGTCAATTTTTACGTCTATTTTATAACCTTTATAAACTCGATTCTTATTTTACCATTATCCATTCACATATACAACTTTTAGAATCTACATACGCATCTATTTATCAAGGAGCTAACTTTCTTCACTCAGTTCATAATAATGTGCTACTTTTATGATATAATGAAGGTAATTAGCACCATTTATATTTACGTTTATGTTACAGACCTGAAGTTATATTAGAGTCATTAATAAATTATAGAAAGTTGGGGTGTTTGTATGTCTATTGTAATGATTAAAGACCTGACTAAGAAGTTTGGCAAAGTTACTGCCTTAGACGGAATAGATCTTAAAGTAAATAAAGGAGAAATATACGGATTTATAGGCCCTAATGGAGCTGGAAAAACAACTACTATTCGTATACTGCTTGGTATTCTAAAGGCTACCGAAGGTGATGTTAAAGTCTTTGGAAAAGATGCATGGAAGGATGCAGTTGAAATACATAAAAAAATAGCATACGTTCCTGGAGAAGTTAACCTCTGGCCCAATCTCACTGGAGGTGAAGTCATAGATTTATTTGTGAGGCTACGTGCTTCTAACAATAAAAGTCGTCGAGAAGAGCTAATTGAAAGGTTTAACTTAGATCCATCAAAGAAATGCCGTACATATTCAAAGGGTAACAGACAAAAAGTTGCTTTGATTGCTGCTTTTGCTTCTGAGGCAGACCTATATATTTTGGATGAACCTACATCAGGGCTTGACCCATTGATGGAAAATGTTTTTCAAGAATGCGTTATAGAAGCCAAGCATCAAGGTAAAAGTATATTGCTTTCCAGTCATATCTTATCTGAGGTTGAAAAATTATGTGATAAAGTTAGCATAATACGCCAAGGAAAAATAATTGAATCAGGCAGTTTAGATGAATTACGTCACTTAACAAGAACTAGTATGGTCATTCAAACCAAAGAACCCGTTTATGCATTAGATGAATTAAAAGGTGTCCACGATATCGAAAAAAAGAATAGCTCTATATATTTTCAAGTAGATACAGAAGAACTGGATAAGGTAATGAAACATATCAGTAAATTTGGTATTGTAAAATTGGAGAACGCTCCTCCTACATTAGAAGACTTATTTATGAGGCATTATAAGGACAGTGAGGTGTAATATAATGTCAAAACTATTTACTAACACAGGAATTTTGATGCGCTTTATATTTCGTAGAGATCGAATAAGGATACCCATATGGGTTATTTCCATTGTGTCCTTTTCAGTGCTTATTGGTGCAATGCTGCCTGAATTATATCCATCAGATGCTGAAAGACAAATCATGGCAGAAACCATGAAAAATCCCGCAATTATAGCTATGTTAGGCCCAGGATACGGTCTTGACAACTATACAGATGGTGCTATGATGGCTCACTTCATGTTGGCTTTTACTGCCATCGCTGTAGCAATAATGAGCATATTATTAACTACTAGACACACCAGAGAGGATGAAGAAGATGGACGTATTGAAATGATCCGTTCTCTTCCAGTAGGACCACTATCATCATTAACAGCGACCTTTTTAATATCTACTTTAACATATATAGTTCTTTCATTTGCCGTAGGTTTTGGCTTATATTCCCTAGGTTTACAAAGCATGGATCTAAAGGGTTCACTTTTATATGGTGCTTCTTTGGGATCCATTGGTATATTCTTTGTATCAATAACAGGTCTATTCGCTCAACTAACAACTAGTGCACGCTCTACAATAGGATACTCCTTTGCTTTTCTTATTATTGCCTACATTATGAGAGGAATAGGTGATGTAGAAAATGAAATATTATCACTCATATCTCCTCTTGGGCTCATTCTGCGTACCGAGGTTTATGTAACCAATTATTGGTGGCCTGTCCTAATAACTATTGTAGTATCCATAATCCTGTTTGGATTAGCCCTTTATTTAAACTCCATTAGAGATTTAGAGGCTGGCTTTATACCAAATAAACCTGGCAGCAGTAAGGCTTCTAAGCTTCTTTCGTCCGCTTTGGGTCTTTCTTTAAGATTGCAACGAACAGCTATAATCGCATGGATAATTGGAATGTTTGTGCTAGGTATTTCATATGGTTCAGTCTTAGGAGATTTGGAGGCCTTCATAAGCAGCAGTGAAATAATTCAACGAATGATCCCTGAATCACAAGGTTTTAATTTGTCAGAGAGGTTTGTGGCAATACTAATGACCGTATTAAGTATAATAGGAACAGTCCCTACTCTAATGTTCATTTTAAAGCTCAGGTCAGAGGAGAAAAGCGGTAGAACTGAACATCTACATGCGAGAGCGGTATCGAGAAATAAGATAATTGGGAGCTATACAGTGATTTCATTTATAGCTGCCCCTATTATCCAACTCATGTCAATTTTTGGTTTGTGGTTTGCTGGCTTATTCGTCATGGATGATGCTATACCCTTAGAAACCTTTATTAAAGCTGGGACGGTGCATTTACCTGCTATTTGGATTATGTTAGGGTTAGCTGTTTTCTTAATAGGATTTATACCAAAGTTAACTGGATTGATCTGGTTATATTTGGGATATTCCTTTTTTACAGTATATTTGGGGGATATGCTACAACTGCCTAGCTGGATGGGAAACCTTACACCTTTTGGACACATTCCACAAATACCTATAGAAGAAGCTAACGTTTTGAAAATGGCAGCACTTTTACTGATAGCAGTGGGATCGACTATAGCTGGATTTATTGGCTATAACAAGAGAGACATACAAGAATAGATATCATCAACGATTCATAATTCCATAGAATGTGAAATACTTTTTCAACTGCATAAAATGCCCTCGATATGTTGTCATAGACTTTTATCGAGGGCTATATTATATCATGAAAAAGCTGAGATCCATCAAAAAAAACATTATTTTCTAGTAATAAATATTATAGAATGTGATCCGATAGAACTTGGCTCTATTCTTCTAGAAAAAACTTGCACTAAAATCTTCCTGTAGCTATTTGAACACCTATCGATACAAAAACTACTAGAGTATCTACAATGAATCCCAGAATCATCGGCTTAAATCCAATATCCTTTATATCCCTGAAGCTTGTTTTAAGTCCAATAGCTGATAAAGCCATAACCATGCAGAACTTTGATGCCTTTGAAAGAGTAGGTATCATAGTGTTTGGTATAATACCAGTACTACGTATGGCTACAACAACAAGAAATAAAATTACGAAGTAAGGAAAAATCTTCTTAAAGTTAATGGGTACGCGTCCATTCACACCTTCTGATTTTGCTTCTATCCTTTCATTAATAATAGAGAACATCAATACGTATGGAATAATAAATAGTGTTCTTGTTAGCTTTACTATCACAGCTGTATTCCCGGCTAACTCAGAAAAAGCGTATCCTGCTGCTACAACTGAAGATGTATCATTAACAGCAGTACCTGTCCACAAACCATATCCAATACTAGACATACCTAGGGCTAAACCAATCCATGGAAATACGACAACTGTAATAATATCAAAAATGAAAGTTGAGGAAATAGCATATGCTATATCTTCGTCATTTGCTTTTATAACCGGACCTACTGCAGCCACAGCAGAACCGCCACATATTGCCGTACTGACTGACAGTAGATTAGTAAGCTTCCAGTTCATTCCAAACATTTTACCTATTAGGTTGCCGGCACCAAATGCTGTAGCCATGGTAAAATGCATTACAAACAGAGAATATTTCCCCACATTCAAAACTTCGGAAAAATTCATATTGACACCCATGAGTATGATACCTATTCGAAGTACAATCTTTCCTGTGTAATTCACTCCAGCATTGAATTGCTTATATCTATCTAGAACGGGATTAAATGCCATCCCAACGAGTAAAGCCATAACTGTGGCTCCTATTATATCTCCTGGAATTAGCCTGCTCAAAAACATTGCTACAACTGCAACAAAAGCACTAAGCATCAATCCAGGTATTAAGCTTTTTAATTTCTTAAACATAAGACACCTCCAAAGTTAACAAAATAATATATTGAATATATCATTTTATTTTCTAGTTAAAAATGCACCGGCTTCTATAGAGCTTCTTATAGTTCTTAGTGCACTTCTAGCTTCTTTTTCATCTGCAAA
>JAWLDD010000242.1:0-4299 GCA_041686815.1 Candidatus Atribacteria bacterium
CTTGGTACAAGACCGGAGCAACCAAGATATCAGGGCCAAACATCTACTGATCTTCTATCTCCCAAGCTGTATCATCATCATTGAAATCGTAGAATAGAGGACGCATCACAGGGGTACCTTTTTCATGTGCTTCCTTCATCAACTTCCTTACATAGGGCTTTATCCTCTCCCGTATGGCTAAATATTTTTTGCATATTTCATAGGCCTCTTCCCCATAGCTCCATACCTCGTTGGCTGCTCCTGAAGTTGCTACGCCGCCGCCTTCGGTGCCCAGAGGTTCTGAATGAGGCTCCCTGTCTCCATGTAAACGCATAACAGGACAGAAGGTACCGTACTGGAACCAACGGATGAATACCTCACGGAACTGGGGATCATCAGGATTACCACCATGAAAACCGCCAATATCAGTTGTCCACCATGGAATACCGGCAATTCCCATATTTAGCCCTGCTGCCAGCTGATTTCTCATGCTTGAAAAGGAGGAATGGATATCCCCAGACCAAACCAATGCGCCATATCGCTGGCTTCCCGCCCAGGCACATCTCAATAGATTGACTATATTTTCCTGGCCTGAAGCTTTCATGCCTTCAAAGAATGTCTTTGCATACATGACTGGATATATATTGCCAATTTGAAGGTTGGGGCCAAGATGATATCTGTATAGGTCAAAATCATAATATGTATATTCCGGCTCAGCTTCATCCAGCCAAAATATCTTAATGCCCAGATCATAGTAGTTTTTCTTAACCTTTTCCCATAGGTATTTCCTTGCCCCTGGGTTGGTAGCATCAAAGTGTACTGTGTTGCCATGAAAATCCATGGCAATGCGATGGCCTCTATCGGTACGGATCAAATAACCCTTCTCCACCATTTCCTTATAGTTTTCACTTCTATGGTCCACTGTAGGCCAAATGGAGACCATTAGCTCGATGCCCATCTCCTTCAATTCCTCTACCATAGCCTTTGGATCAGGCCAATATACAGGATCAAATTTCCATTCACCCTGCATTGTCCAGTGGAAAAAGTCGATGACAATTACCGATATGGGCAGTCCACGCCGTTTGTATTCCCGTGCTACTTCCAAAAGCTCATCCTGAGTTTGATATCTAAGCTTGCATTGCCAAAAACCCAGTCCATACTCCGGCATCATTGGCACCGTTCCAGTAGCCTTTGCATAGGTTTCTTCAATCTCCGCTGGACTGTCACCGGCACATATCCAGTAATCCAAGACCTTTGTAGAATAGGCCTGCCATGTAGTCAGGTTCTTGCCAAAGGTCACTCGCCCAATAGCAGGGTTATTCCACAAAAAGCCGTATCCTAAACTGGATAACATAAAGGGCACACTGGCTTGAGAGTTGCGCTGCGCCAGCTCCAAGTCACAACCTTTAAGGTTCAGGTAGGGTTGCTGATACTGACCCATTCCATATATTCGTTCCTCAGGCATGGATTCAAAGCGTATTGTTAGGGAATAGTCTCCCCCAAGTATGGGCTTAAACTCCCGTGCCTCTATATCCAAAGCCGATGCAAATCCAGTAGGTTTCACTCCCGGTTGAAATTTATATTCCTTTCGATTTCTGACATATTCCTCGAGAAGGAGCTCATCCTTTTGATTGTAGAAGGTTATCTTACCATAATTATTGAGCTGGGCCTTTATCTTCCCGTTGGATATGCTGGCACCGTACTGAGTAATTGAGATGTGGACCTTGCTATTGGAAGGTGGCAACAACGCCCAATCTTCATCAGGCATGACAGCCATTTTTGTAGCCCTCACCCTTAAGGCATTATCACCCCACGGTTCAATCCACAATTGTTCCGCGTCGTATTTGAAAATAAGGCGTTGTCCATATTTTATAAACATTGTATCACTCCCCTTTTGTGCTATCTTATTCTAACTTTACCCTTTGACTTATTAACTTGTCAATCCCTCTCCATTCCATGGTATAATAAGAAAAATAACACAGCAAAATGGCGCAACGATTATTGGGGGTTGTTATGGAAACTTTTATTAAACTTATGGATCGCGTCACAAAAATGACGCTGCTTTGCTTTTGGATGCTGGGTATAGTTGTGTTCTTAACCAATTCCGCTGTCTCAGATCCTGCTAAGTGGCAAACTCAGCCCACTTTTATCCCTGACCTTGAAGAACAAGTCCAACATGAGCCCGAGCCTGAGCCTATTCCAAAGTGGCAAGAGAATATTATGCCGGAAACTAAAGACAAGATTTATTTGACCTGGGCCTATAGACCTCAGAAATTCACCGAAAAGCCTCCGGGAGTAAACGTTCTGGCTCCCCTCTGGTTTTATGTAGAGGATGCAAATGAAGATGGGGTTCCACAGCTCATGGACATTACAGAGCTAGGTAGAAAAGCCGATTTTAAGGGCTATGTGAACGAGTCCCATGAGCAGGGTGCAAAGGTATGGGCTACAATAGTTAGCTTTAATCCCAGCCTAACCGATGCTCTTATACATACCCCGGAATATAAACAGGCTTTTATTGATAAGACAGCTTCCTATATAGAAGAGCTGGAGTTAGACGGGATTAACTTTGATTTTGAAAACATGAACCCTGCCCATAAACTGGATTTCACCCAGTTTATAAAGGATTGTGCGGATGCCTGGAAGCCTTTGGATACTGTTATTTCGGTAGATGTCACAGTTAAATCCGATTCCCCAGATTCAACCAACTGGTATCAAAGCTACGATCATAAAAGCCTAGGGGAAGTGGCCGATTATCTGGCTGTCATGACCTACGATCAGCACAGCAACCACTCAGCTGCAGGACCAGTAGCATCCTTGGAATGGGTTGATCATAAGATAAAGGGCATCCTGGAAGACGTACCCTCCAACAAAATTCTACTGGGTATTCCCTTCTACGGACGGGATTTCCCCTCCAGGATGGTGGATGATGATCCTGATTATTTAGAGCCAACTTGGTCCTCCCAATCCCGCGGAGTAGTAACCATCTTTAAAAAGAATGTGGACGATGTCCTAGAGTCAGACAGGTTTGTCAATATTAACAACTCGGAGATCATAGTGAATCAATGGTTGGTGAAAAATGAGTGGATGAATTATGATGAGGTCCATTATCTAAAATTTATCGATCAAAACGGCTTAGTCCATGAAATATGGTACGAGGATGAAAAATCCCTTGCTCTTAAGGCTGAACTGGTAAACAAATACCATCTGGCAGGGGTAGCAGTTTGGCAACAAGCCTATGGCAGAGATAGTTTTTGGGAGGCAATTGGGTCGGAGATAGGTTTAATGGACGAAACTTCGGATGTAAGTTCCGAAGAACATCAAAATGAGTAAAATAAAAAAAGTTTTTTTGGTTTCTATGTTTATTTTTTCTCAAATCGGTTACTATAATAACGTAAGTTACCCAAACCCCCAAACCCCTTACATAAAGAGCCGCGAAATATTTTTCGCGGCTCTTTGTTTCTCTTAACTATGTCAATTATTTGTCTTTAGGTTCAGCCCTTTTACAGCCATTTTACTATATCTACCAGCCTATCCACTATTATATCTGGCTTTATCTCTGACTCGTATACATCCTCCAACTTGGTAGCTCCAGACAATACCAAGATACCGGTAACACCATGATTGACAGCTATGGCAATATCGGTGTTAAGTCTGTCCCCTACAAACACCACTTCATCAGCGCTACAGTTCAAATGGGCTAAAACATATTCCAAGGTCTCGGTATAGGGTTTGCCCAGATATTTGGGCTCAACTCCCGTAGAAGCCGTTATAAAAGCGCACATAGCACCGCAGTCAGGGATAAATCCATCTTCGGTAGGACAGTTAAAATCAGGATGGGTAGCTATAAAGGGTACCCCATTGCGGATGAAGGTACACCCTTTGGATAGCTTGTCATATGTAAGGGTAGTGTCAAATCCCACCACAACCAGATCCGGGTTATCCTCTACCAAGTTTATGCCCTCTTCTATAAACTGCTCCTCTAGCATGGGTGTACCCAATAGATAAACCTTAGGATCTTGATAGTGTTTTTTCAGATAGTGGACTGTTACCATACCTGAGGTTATTAGCTTGTCACGACTTATTGGGCACCCCATGGTATTTAACTTATCCATATATACATCAGGGTTTTTGGACGAATTGTTGGTAAAGAACAAGAAATCTCTACCTGTCCTTTTCAGTGCATCCAAAAACTCCAGAGATCCCTCCAGCAACATATCCCCCAAATAAAAAGTTCCGTCCATATCCAGGACAAAGTATCTTTTCCCCTTTAACAATTCCTTTTGATTCACTCTTATCAGCTCCCCAATTCTATTGATTGCC
>JAWLDD010000243.1:0-4268 GCA_041686815.1 Candidatus Atribacteria bacterium
TTGAAAAATAACTATATCCCCATTGCTACTGGTAACGGAAATATTCAAAGTTTACATATTTCTAAGATACCTGCAGCTCATTCTGGCAATTTAGTCCATAATGTGGAGAATTGTTTGGCTGCAGTGTCAGTAGCATTTTCAATGAAGGTGCCTATTTCTATCATTGAAAAAGCCATGACATCATTTTATTCCGACGAGTTACAAAACCCGGGAAGGTTTAATATTTTCAACATTAGGGATTTTAGGGTAATAGTTGATTACGCTCACAATATAGCTGGTTACAGATCCATAGGTCAAGCAGTAAAAAAGATGGGAGCTTCCAGGTTAGTCGGAATTATTGGAGTACCTGGGGATAGGGACAATGATAGTATTAGAGCTGTTGGAGGTATAGCAGCTGGTATTTTCGACAGAATTATTATAAAGGAGGATGTGGATTTAAGAAACCGGGATCAAGGGGAAGTGGCCAAGCTCTTAGAAGAAGGAGCAATATCTCAAGGGATGAGAAAGGATCGAATTGAGATAATTCTTTCAGAAACTGAAGCTTTGGAAAAGGCAATGAATCGAGCTTCAGCAGGCGACCTAATAGTAGTTTTCTATGAAAAATTGGAACCGATTATAGAAACAATAAAAAAAGCATCTGTCAATATAGACATGGACAAGAATATCCTAAGTAGCTATAGCAATATAAACTACAGTACAAAATCTTAATGAATGAAAATGTGTTTCAAAATTATGTATTAGTGTTATATAGTAGAGTGGTGAAGGAGGTATTGGGTAACTGTGTTTCTAGAAAAAGACTTTAAAGAGATTGAACTAGGAGACAAACAAATTTTTGACCAATATATTAGCAAAAAGCATCATGAAAACTCTGAGTTTAGCTTTACGAATTTTTTCATATGGAGGTATCATTATAAGTTAGGTTTTACTGTTTATCAGGATCATTTATGTATAATCGGTCAATATCGCAACAAATATCCCATCATATTCCCGCCTTTAGGGCACATGCAATCTGGCTTTGATAAGGCTTTGATGATGCAGGTGGAGTATTTTCAAAGAAAAGGCTATCCGGTAATTATAAAAGCTATAACCGATCCAATCAAAGAGGTTTTGGAAAGTGCTTTGCCTGGAGAGTTCCGATATAAACCAGATCGAGATATGTATGATTATGTGTATTTGTCAGATGATCTGATAAACCTTAGAGGTCGTAAATATCAAAGAAAACGAAATCATATTAACAAATTTATAAGTCAATACGAGTATCAATATGAACCTATCACCCAAGAAAATATAGAAGAATGCTTAATTGCAGAGATGGAATGGGCAGCAGGTAGGTCCAATGATGTGGGAATTCAAGAAGAAAAGGTTGCCATAATAGAAGCCTTTAGGAATATGGATATCTTGGGTATCAAAGGAGGCGCTTTAAGGATAAATGGTAAAATTCAAGCTTTTTCCTTAGGCGAGGAATTAAATCCTGAAATGGCTGTCATTCATATTGAAAAGGCTAATATAGATTACCATGGTAGTTATGCTATGATCAATCAGCAGTTTGCACAGCATTGTTGGAGTGATTATAAATTCATAAACAGAGAAGAAGATATGGGTTTGCCAGGGCTTCGTAAAGCTAAAAAATCATATTATCCTGTAAAGATGATAGTAAAATATACAGGGCTTTTAGCATAGGTGGAGATTATGGAGATAAGAGAAGCTAAGCCATATGATAAAGCCTTAATTCAAGATCTGTGGCAGTATTGCTTTGACGACTCAATGGAATTTGTTGATTGGTTCTTCAATACAAGATATGAAGATGATAATACCTTGGTCTTATTCGATAATAATAGGATTTGTTCTGCACTACAACTTCTTCCCTATTATATTAGCTTACGAGGGAAGAAGATGCAAACCTCTTATATCGTAGGGGTATCCACCTGGCCCCAAGATCGAGGTAAAGGATATATATCAAAACTCTTGTATAAGAGCCTTGAAATAATGAGAGAAAGGAAACAGTGGGTTAGCATACTGTTACCTTTCAACTACAATTTTTACAGGAAGTATGGATGGGAAACCTGTTATTCTTATCATCAGTATTCAGGACATAAAAATAGTTTCACTGAATTTCTGGACGGTATAGAAATTCAGGGAAAAGTAAGGCCTATTAGTCTTGCCAGCGACTTTCAAGAACTAGAAAAATGTTATAATCTGTATACACAGAAACTGAATGGATACATAATAAGAGGAAAAAAGGATTGGGATAGGATTTTAGCTGATGTTAGGATCGATGGCGGAGATGGATATATTTATCAAGTAGGTCATCAAACCATGGGCTATATATTTTTGGTGGATAACAGAGAGGGGCTTTCCATTAGGACAATATGTAGCAAGGATATGAGGATTTACTTAGAAATGCTGAAATTTGCTGTCAACTGTTCACTGAAAAGTCAGCAGATTTATCTCAACGAAAAAATTGGGCTGACACCTTTGCCAAACATCATAGAATCCAATATTATAAAGCAAGAGAGACCTTTTGTAATGGGTAGGATCGTTGATGTGCAAAAAGCCCTTGAAAGCATTCCTGTATTCTTTGACAGCAGTATTGTGATACAGGTTGTAGATCCTATACTTCAATGGAACAATCTAAACCTAGAGTTAGGAGTTGAGGGAAATGGCTTATCAGCTTTACCAACCCATAAGTTTCCTGATTTCATAATTCCTATTTCTGTCCTATCTCAATTATTATGGGGATATTATACATCAATGCAAGCTATAGATTATGGCTTGATACAGGTTAATGATCCAGGAAAGGTTAAATGGCTAGAAGCCTTATTTCCTAACACAATTCCTTATATCTATGAAGACTATTAATGTTAACACAATGTATCAGAGTTAACAGCTTTAAATCTAATTGATAAAGAATAACATACTAAACTTATTTTAATCTAATTATAGCGTGATAATTAAAGAAAACGAAGGAATATTTGATCTAATAGCCTATAATCGCTATTCAAGGGTTTTGACTTCTACTGGCATTTATTATATAATTTCACTTGTTCCTTGCTTGATATTTTATTTACATGGGGCCCGGTAGTTCAGTTGGTTAGAATGCCAGCCTGTCACGCTGGAGGTCGAGGGTTCGAGCCCCTTCCGGGTCGCCAAAGTCAAAAAAAGGAATGCCTCGGTAGCTCAGTCGGTAGAGCAGCAGACTGAAAATCTGCGTGTCGGTGGTTCGATTCTGCCCCGAGGCACCAACATAAGCGGGAGTGGCTCAGTGGTAGAGCGTCGCCTTGCCAAGGCGAATGTCGCGGGTTCGAATCCCGTCTTCCGCTCCATATATGGCGGCATAGCCAAGTGGTAAGGCAGAGGACTGCAAATCCTTTATTCCCCAGTTCGAATCTGGGTGCCGCCTCCATAATGCCGGAGTGGCGGAACAGGCAGACGCACAGGACTTAAAATCCTGCGGTTTTAACAAAACCGTACCGGTTCGATTCCGGTCTCCGGCACCAGTACCAAGGGTTTCAGCGATTAAGTTGAAACTTTTTTTATTCCTTTTTTTAGGTAGCTCCTATTTTGACACCTTAATTAGATGCAAACTTTTTCTAAAACAGCTTTATAACAGCCTTTTAGGATTGAAAATTGCGATTAAGGGGCTGTTTTTTTGTATTTTTTTGCAAGAATATCATTTGATACTTTTTATATATATAACACATACTATTTACAAAGACGAATTAACATTAAACTAATAAGGGGTTTAAGAAATGGGAACTACATGGTTTAATCCGGAAGAACATCTTACTAAGTTACCTATAAGAAGAAAAAATCACAAGGCCAATACTTGGGAAACCCAATTTGCTGATTATTTGGAAGTTAAATGGCGAATGGTTTGGTTTCGTGATCAAAATAAAGAAAATACTCAAACAACTGTATTGGATAAGATCATAGATATCAATAATCGTTTTGCCTATTTCGAACTACAGGTTACTGATAGCAAAGGTAATGTTGAAGTGGGAGTGGGTTCAGAAACTGGTGAGGATTTTCATGACTATATAGAAAAGGCTTATACTAAAGCTTATGGCCGAGCTCTTGCTGCTTTAGGCTATGGTACCCAATTTGCTCCTGAACTAGAGGAAGGGGAAAGAATCGCTGACAGTCCTGTTAATAGGGTGCAACAAGATAGCGTAGATTTACGTGAACAAGAGGATTTCATTACAGATCCTCAACGGCGTGCAATATATGCTATTTATAGTACCTTAAACCTAAGTGAAGAGGAAATGAAG
>JAWLDD010000244.1:0-4245 GCA_041686815.1 Candidatus Atribacteria bacterium
TGCTAATTCAATATCCTTTTTGACAAATGCATCTATGCTTTCTCTAACCATTTTAGTAGTCGCTTTAGCCATCTTGGGCAAATGGACAAGATCTTTAATGGGATTTTCTTTAGCCAAGTATGATATTATTTCGCCAATATCCTGTGCTTGATCCCCTATTCTTTCCAAGTCGGTAATCATCTTTAATATGGAGGATATCAATCTCAGATCTCTTGCTACTGGATGTTGCTGCAAAATCAGTCTCAGACATCTCGCTTCTATACTATTTTCCATATTATCTATTTCAGTGTCAGCTTCTATCACAGTTTTTGCTAGTTGTATATCCATATTGACTAGTGCTTGTGCTACATTTTCAATGGATCTCTCTACTAGACTTCCCATCTCTATAAGCTCATTGTTGAGCAAATCCAACTCCTTGTCAAATCTGCTTCTCACTTCGTTCACCTTCCTCGTTAATTCAATATTCTATTTAGCCAAATCTACCCGTTATATAGTCTTCAGTACGTTTATCCTTTGGTGTAGAAAAAAGAATTTCGGTATTTTCATACTCTACTAACTCTCCTAGTAAAAAGAAGGCTGTTTTGTCCGACACTCTAGTGGCTTGTTGCATATTGTGTGTTACAATAACTATGGTATAGTCTTTCTTCAATTTTTGAATTACTTCTTCTATCTTTAAGGTTGAAATAGGATCCAGCGCGCTAGTAGGCTCATCCATTAGAAGTACATCAGGGTTTACCGCCAGGGCTCTTGCTATACATATTCTCTGTTGTTGCCCTCCGGACAATTGAAGAGCGTTTTTCTTTAGATTATCCTTCACTTCATCCCAAATAGCTCCGTTTTTGAGGCTTCTTTCTACGATTTCATCAAGCTTACTCTTTGATCTAATTCCATGGGTTCTTGGGCCATATGCTACGTTGTCATATATGCTCATAGGGAATGGGTTAGGCTTTTGAAACACCATTCCAACTCGTTTTCTCAACATGTTTACATCTATATTACCATAGATATCCTCATCATCCAACAGTACTTTTCCAGTTACCTTACATCCTTCAATCAAATCGTTCATTCTATTTAGAGTCTTTAGTAGAGTGGATTTCCCGCAACCAGAAGGACCTATAAAAGCTGTTATCATATTCTGTTTTAACTTCATATTTATATTCTTAAGCGCTTGAAATTCACCATAGAATAAATTTAAATTCTCGATCTTGATTTTATCCATCTATATTCCCCTTCGTTAATCTTTTAGATATACTGGTTGATAAAGCATTTATACCTACTACCACAACCAATAATACCACCGCTGTCGCGTAAGCTTGGTTGGTATATAATCCCTCACTTGATAATGAATACATATGTATAGCAAGGGTTCTTCCTGACGCAAACACACTTTCTGGTATCTTTGCTACAGTGCCAGCTGTATAGATAAGTGCAGCTGTTTCTCCTACAATTCTACCTATGGATAATATTACTCCAGCAAGGATCCCAGGCATAGCCGCAGGCAAGACTATTCTAAAGATAGTTCGTAGTTTGCCTGCACCAAGTCCAAAGCTAGCTTCTCTAAGTAGGTTTGGCACTGATAATAATGCCTCCTCCGTTGACCTCATTATTAGGGGTAAAATCATAATCGCAAGGGTAAAGGCACCTGCAATAATTGAAAATCCCCATCCTAAGGCTGTAACAAAAAACAGCAAACCAAATAACCCGTATACAATAGAGGGTATACCCGATAAGGTTTCGGTAGTTATGCGAATTATCTCAACAAATCTATTACCGCTGCGGGCATATTCCACTAAATAGAATCCAGTAAATATTCCAATTGGCGCAGAAATTAATAGTGCCAATACTGTCACAATAATGGTAGTTATTATTGCTGGAAACAAAGATACATTTTCTGTAGTATATTGCATGGCAAATAATGAAGGCTTTATATGTGGAATGCCTCTAAACAAAATGTATCCAATTATAAAAAGCAACATTCCAAAGGTTATGAGAGTAGATAATACTATTATTAACCTTATTATTTTGCTTAATCTATTCATCTATATCATCCTCCTTTTGACTATGGAGAATATTCCGTTTATAAGTAAAATAAATACGAATAGAACTACACCTGTTCCAATGAGGGCGCCTCTATGCAGTTCTGCGGCATAACCCATCTCAATTACAATATTGGCTGTCAATGTTCTTATACCTTTGGTTAGTCCTGCAGGCATACGTGCTTGATTACCTGCCACCATTACAACAGCCATTGTTTCACCTATAGCTCTCCCAATACCAAGTATGATAGATGAAATTATGCCTGATTTAGCCGCAGGCACTACAGTAAATACAGTTGCATATTCATGAGTTGCACCAAGAGCAACTGAACCTTCATAATAACTTCGTGGAACAGCCCTGATAGCTGCTTCCGATAGTCCAATTATTGTGGGCAAGATCATAATTCCTAAGAGAAATGATGCCGTTATTATGCTATATCCATTACCTCCAAATATTTTTTTCAATAAAGGTACCAGTACAACAAGTCCAAAGAATCCGTAAACAATAGAAGGAATACCGGCCATAAGATTTACAGCAGGTTTTAAAAATTTGTATATTTTCTTTGGACAAAATTCCGCCAGATAAATGGCAGTTAATACCCCAATGGGAACTCCTACGATTATAGCACCCGCCGTGACATATAGAGAACCAAGTATCATAGGGAAGATTCCAAAGGATGGTGGGATATTACTAGGAGACCAGTCCTTCCCTAAAAGAAATTGAAATACACCTATTTCTGCTATAGCAGGAAAGCCGTTGGCAAATATGAAGAAACAGATAAGAATTACAGATATGATGGAGGCGCAAGCAGATATTAAGAATACAATTTCCATTAACTTTTCTAATAACTTCGACTTCATACTCATCTCCACCTTTATTTACTTACTTCACTCCATTTTAGGGTTTCTCCAATATAGATTGATTTTACATCTTCAATGGATAAATCATTAATGGGATTAGAGGGATTTACTATTACGGCTATACCGTCTATTGCAATAGCTAAATCATTAAGCTCTGCTTTCTCGCTGTCTTTTAGCTCCCTAGAAGCCATTCCAATATCCGCTGTACCTTCTATTGCTGCTTGCATGCCTGCTGAAGAATCACTTTGCTGTACTTCAATTTCTGCATTTTGATTCATTGCTAGATAGGCTTCTCTTAGCTTTTCCATAATCGGAGTTACTGATGATGATCCAGCTACAACTATCTTTCCACTAGGCTTTGTCCCGCTATAAGGCTCAGCATTGTCATCAACGCTAATATATAATTCTGCCACTACTTCTTGTCCTTCTTTGCTCATAATAAAATCAATAAAGTCTTGTGCTAATTCACTTATTTCGCCTTTTGTAGCTATATTAAAAGGTCTAGCAATCTTATAATCACCTGATTTTATGTTCTCGGTTGTGGGTTCAATACCGTCTATATTCAAAGCTTTAACAGTATCATTCAGGGAACCTGTTGAGACATAACCTATAGAATACTTCTCTCCTGCTACGCTGGTGAGAACTGTGTCGGTCTTCATCTGGGTAATAGCTTCCTTTGTAGTGCGATCGGTTCTTGATCCATCATTACCCTTTTTTTCCACTCCTGTTAATTCGACAAATGCACCTCTAGTTCCTGATCCTTCTTCTCGGGTTATCACTACTATTTCGGAAGAAGCATCAAAATTCTCTTTTAAATCTGCAGGATCTCTGGAATCCTCATTGGTAGCACAGCCTGTCAATACACTAAATAGCATAACAAATACTAAAATACCAATAATTTCATTTTTCATTATATTACCACCTTCATATATTCTCTATCATCTTTTTACATACTAATCATAATATGCCTATGTAAAATCCATTTTATTCTTAATGTAAAATCCATGTAAAATAATGTTGTAATGAATATATAGGCAAGATAAACAGAAAGAATTAAATGCCATATTGTAAAAATATTTAGCTTTTGACTTGCCGAAATGTTGTAATTGGTATAATATAATAAATAGAGAGTAAATTTCTTGTATTATGTGAACATAAGTAAGGCAGTTTACCTCCACTATGTGGCTGTAAAAGCCAAGGTTAATTATATACTGAACTGAGATATATTGAAGAGTATACAGCTATTGTCAATCCACAATCGATAAGAATTGCCAAACCTTCCTACTACTAGATCGAATTTTAACCTACTTGTTATAAGGAAGTTATATATATAAAATTCCAACAACAA
>JAWLDD010000245.1:0-4230 GCA_041686815.1 Candidatus Atribacteria bacterium
GTGGATGTGGGCTAACACAAGAAAAGGCTACTGGCGCACTGCCCATAGCCAAATCTTATTACTATCATTATCTATTGAGAAATTCAAACAGGCTGGATATCTTAGTCTGATGGAATGTTATTCTGCTAAATAATTGTAAACTTTGGAACCGCCATGTACCGAACGGTATGCATGGTGGTGGGGGAGGTCGGTAGATAAAATAATTATCTACCTCCTACCCGATCATAGGGGCATAGTCTATTTCTAGACTATAGACTTAACCTCTTCTATGGCTAGGTTAATATATTCTGAGAAGGTAAAACTCTGAACACCTACTACCTTATTATTGCATTTGTTGATGGGTATCAAAATCTTATGTGCCTTGCTCTGTCCAACGGCAACAGCCATTGCAGGGGTTACTTCCCCAAGTAGAGCATTGGCAACCACTATGCCCAGTGGGCCTATTATTATATCGGCATCAGCGCTATTGAATATTATGGGATTTTCGCCCGTTGCTCCAAAGTCAGCACCAGCTTTGAGCATGGCAGCAGTGGCAATGCTATTGGTTCCAATGGCTATTAGTTGGTATTGAGGCAAAGCCTCTTTTAGCTTTTCGACCAGCATTTTGCCTACTTTACCGCCCTGACCGTCTATTACAACTATCTTCAAATTACTGCCCCCCAGTACAATTGCTATATTCAGCTGAGTTCTAAAAAGAACATGCCCAAACTTCATAATATCATATAAAGGGTTATTTTTGAAGAATATATATACTATTATAACCTATCTACATAGCAAATTTATCCTATCAGCAATATCATCTAAGTGTAATATCTCGTCCTGTAGGTTATTGGATATTATAGCTTTAGGCATACCGTATATAGTAGAAGAATTTTGAGATTGGGCGATAATATAGCTCTTGTTCTCCTTGGCTATCCTAATGCCTTCTAGCCCATCAGATCCCATGCCTGTCATGATCATGCAGAGGGCTTCCGGACCATAGACTTTTGATATAGAAGCCATCAGCAGATCTGCAGATGGTGTGAAATGATGTTTGGGATAATCTTTTTTCTCATAAAGGGATATTACTCCTCTTTGCTCAACTGTTATATGCATACCACCGGGGCAGATATAGGCATAGCCAGGCATTATCAACTCCTGATCCTGGGCTTCTTTTACCCTAATTTTAGACTCTGCATCCAGCCTTTCTGCCAAGGAGCGGGTGAATAGGGGAGGCATATGCTGGGCTATAAGTATGCTGGCTCTGATATCCGGCATTATAAGGGGGATAAATCTGTTAAGGGCTTTTGGTCCGCCAGTGGAAATACCTATCCCGATAATTGAGAAGTCTCTATAAAGAGGGTCCTTAACAGAGTCATTAACACGCTTTTCACTGGTGTGGTGGTCTATAACCGCATCTTTCGCAAGATAGATTTTCTCCGCTAAGATGGCAGCAGAAAGCTCGTCCTTATTTATATAGTCAATAGCCCCTTTGTTCAAGGCTTCCACGGTCTCCTTGGCACCGTCCAGTGCAAAGGAGCTGATCATAATTATAGGGGTTGGGCATTCGGCCATGATATGTTCCACAGCGGTTATTCCCGACATCTTTGGCATATTTATATCCATGGTAATTACATCGGGCTTTAAGGTCATGGTCTTTTGAATAGCATCTATACCGTTTCGGGCTATTCCAACCACCTTTATATTCGGATTTTCCTCTAAACATTCTCTAATCCTAACGCGCATAAAGGATGAATCGTCAACTATCAGTACTTTTATCATTTGTTTTCTCTCCAGCAAATTAGTTGCGTTATAAATAATATTACCCATTATACTATAGGACAAACAAAATGGTATGACAAGATGATAGAACGCCAAAATTAAAGCGTATTAAGAAAAAATGAATACAAGGGGCATTAAAACCCCTTGTATTCTAACTAAGGCTTACATTCTAGGAGGTATACATATGGGCTGCCCGATAGTCAAGCGGCTGGGGTCAGGAATTTGTGGGTTGGCAGCAATAAGCCTATCAAGGGACACACCAAAGCGTCTACTAATGAGGAAGAGTGTATCGCCAGGTTGCACCCTATAGATAGTGCCTCCGGGACAGGGGATAGGTCCAGGGGTTCCTGGTGGCAAGCAGATTATCTGACCAATCATTAGCCTATCGGGATCTACTCCAGGGTTGGCAGCGATGAGTGCTTCTACAGTGGTGTTGAACCGTTGCGCAATGCTGAAGAAGGTGTCTCCTGGCCTAATCTGGTAAGTGCCACCTGGACAAGGACCGGGACCGGGAGGTACAGGGATACAGATAATCTGGCCTATCATCAGTCTGTCTGGATTCACCCCGGGATTGGCAGCAATGAGAGCCTCCACAGTGGTGTTGAATCGACGTGCTAAGCTAAAGTAGGTATCACCTGCTACTATTTGATACTGGAACCCTCCGGGGCATTGACCAGGCTGAGGAGCCACGGGGATACAAATTATACGGCCAACTTGAAGACTCAAAGGATCGAGGCCGGGATTAGCCCTGAGTATTGCGTCAACAGTGGTATTAAAGCGCCTAGCTAGTGAGAATAGAGTATCACCTGCCCTTATGGTATAGTAGGTACCACCGGGGCATGGAGGTAATTGAGAGACATTATATCTAACTTGATTATTAGCGTTTTTGTCCACGAATCTCCATCCTTTCTAAATGTTGATATACTATATAATATTAAAAAATGAGTCCTTTGTTACTTATATCCACAAAAGGGACAAAGAGGTAGGTTGGATATACTATACAAAGCAATATTGTAAACCCTATAGAACAGCAAGGTTGACAATTGGAATATATTGATATATAATACATTCCGTATTAATTTAGGAGCAATTATCAAAATTTGTTCATTACAGCTATTAAGGATAGAAATGGAGAAGGTTATGGAAGCTAAATCAAGAGTATATCAAATAGTATTCATAGGGGTTATGGCAGCAGTTATTTGTATACTTGGACCTCTATCTATTCCCATAGGAGTAGTGCCAATTACATTAACAAACCTAGCCATATATTTAACCTTATACATATTGGGAATGAAAAAGGGTACAATCAGCTACCTTGTATACATGTTATTGGGTTTTGTGGGACTTCCCGTGTTTTCGGGTTTTGCTGGCGGTCCTGCTAAGCTCTTAGGACCTACAGGAGGATATATCTTCGGTTTTATCTTTATGGCATTGATTGCAGGTTACTTCATTGATAGGTTTATTGATAGATGGTATCTGTGCTTTGCAGGTATGATCTTAGGCACTGCCATATGTTATGCATTTGGTACCATGTGGCTATCATATCAAGCTGGTATATCACTAAAGGCTGCACTAGGCGTTGGGGTAATACCCTTTATTCCAGCAGATTTAGGAAAGGTTTTATTGGCTGCAATTCTTGGTCCTCAATTTCGTATGCGCTTGGTTAAAGCCAAAATAACGTAAAGGAATTTTGCTTTTTTCAGAATTATTGCACATTGACATGCTGGGAAAAATATGATAGTGTATACAAAAATTAAAAGCGATGAAAAGAAGAGTAAGCGGTGGATGGTTTTACAGAGAACCCGGTTTGCTGAGAATGGGGAAACACAGAAGTCGCTGAAAATGGCCTTGGAGCTGCGCACCGAAAACTTCTAGTTTAGGCTGCGACGGGTGCACCCGTTATAGTGATAGGCTATCGATGAGTCATTTCTCATCCGTAGCTGATGAGATCTATATCGTGAGGTATAGATGAATATGGGTGGTACCACGAAGCTATGCTCTCGTCCCCGAAA
Organism: Candidatus Atribacteria bacterium; assembly: GCA_041686815.1. Classification (GTDB taxonomy): domain Bacteria; phylum Bacillota; class Clostridia; order Caldicoprobacterales; family UBA3941; genus JAWLDD01. The sequence continues at coordinate 3,774 of JAWLDD010000245.1, forward strand.
AAGCAATTTTTCGGAGAGGAGGGCTTTTTTAATGCCAATTTATTGTTTGATATCAATCATGAGCATGAAACAATAACCATGATTCACATTTAATTAATATAGAAATGAGGGATGAATATGAAAGTTTTAATAGGCGGAGCATGGCCATACGCAAACGGTTCTTTGCACATAGGGCACATTGCGGGATTGCTTCCTGCTGATGTCATAGCACGCTACCACAGGGCAAAGGGCGATGATGTCTATTATGTATCGGGAAGCGACTGTCATGGAACCCCTGTTGCAATTAAGGCAAAACAAGCTAATAAGACACCAGAGGAGATAAGCGATTTCTATCACAATGAATTTTGTCAATGCTTTGATAAACTAGGTTTTAGTTATGATCTATATACTAAAACATCAACTTATGCGCATAAAGAGTTCGTTAAGGAATTTCATAAAAAATTATACTCAGGTCCAT
>JAWLDD010000246.1:0-4229 GCA_041686815.1 Candidatus Atribacteria bacterium
ATCGAAGCTAAATCAGGACTTTCTGAAGAAGAAATCAAACAAAAAGTTAAAGATGCAGAATTACATGCCGAAGAGGATAAAAAGCGCAAAGAAGAGATTGAAATTAGAAATCAGGCTGACTCCTTGGTTTATACCACAGAAAAGACTATAAAGGATTTAGGTGACAAGCTAAGTGATGCTGACAAGAATGCTATACAGGCTGAGATTGATGCAGTAAAGAAAGCCTTAGAGGGCAATCAGAGCCAAGAAATAAAGTCAGCTTCTGAAAGATTAGCCCAAGTATCACAAGAGATATTTGGCAGGATGTATCAGCAACAAAGCCAACAAGCTGGTGGAGATAGCTATAATCAAGCTGAACAACAAGATGATAATGTAGTTGATGCAGACTATGAAGTTGTAGACGATGAATGATAAATAATGTATAATAAGATGAAAAAGCCATAGCCATAAAGGCTCTGGCTTTTTCTAAGAAATAAATAAGATATATTAGCGATAAAGCAAGGTGATGAGGGACTTGGCAAAAAGGGATTATTATGAAGTTTTAGGTGTAGACAGAAATGCTACCGAAGATGATTTAAAACGTGCTTATAGAAAGCTAGCCAGAAAGTATCACCCTGATGTCAATAAAGATGACCCACAAGCCGAAGAGAAGTTCAAAGAGATCAATGAAGCCTACAGCGTATTGAGTGACCCTAAAACTAGGGCTCAGTATGACCAGTTTGGCCATGACGGGCCAACAGGGCAAGGCTTTGGTGGCTTTGATTTTAGCGGCTTTGGCGGTTTTGATGATATATTTGATATGTTCTTTGGCGGTGACAGTTTTGGAGGTAGGAGAAGTAGCAGAAGGCAAGGCCCTACCAGGGGCTCAGATATGAGATATGATCTCACCATTTCCTTTGAAGAAGCGGCCTTTGGCACCACCAAAGAGATTGAAGTCACCAGAAGTGAAAACTGTGACGAGTGTGGAGGCAGCGGTGCTGCACATGGCACTCAACCTGAAACCTGCCCTCAGTGTAGAGGGACAGGTGAAGTTTCCTATACTCAAAATACTGCCTTTGGACGTTTCGTCAATGTGAGAGCCTGTGACCGTTGTGGCGGAGAAGGCACCGTGATATCACAACCCTGTACAAAATGTAATGGTAGGAAAAAGGTAAGAAAGGTCAAGAGGATCAGCTTGAATATCCCAGCTGGCATCGATGATGGTCAAGCCATTACCCTTCGGGGAGAAGGTCAAGCCGGCGATCGGGGAGGTCCTCCTGGAGATCTATATGTATATATAACGGTTAAACCTCATAGCCTATTCGTTAGGAAGGGATACGATCTTCATTGTGACGTACCCATTACCTTCGTTCAAGCGGCTTTGGGTGATGAGATTGAGGTTCCCACTTTAGAAGGAAAGGTTAAATATAGGATTCCTGAAGGCACCCAGACAGGGACGGTATTTAGGCTGAGAAATCAAGGAATTCAAAGGCTGAGGTCAACTACAAGGGGAGACCTTTATGTAAAGGTCAACATAGATGTACCCAAAAAGCTAAAGGAAAAGCAGAAGCAGTTGCTCCGACAATTTGAAGAGGAGACAAAGGGAAGAGACCACTATGAACAGAAACGATCCTTTTTGGATAAAATGAAAGATGTTTTTGGAGTTTAAGGAGCATTATATATGAATTGGATAGAAGTTACAATAAAAACTACCAGTGAAGGTACAGATGCCATTGCAGAGGTATTTTATCAAGCAGGGGTCAATGGTGTCATCATTGAGGATCCTAATGATATTGAGTTATTCAAGGTGGATAAATCCGATTGGGATTATGTGGATGAATCCCTAGCCTATGATGGAGACCAAGTGATAGTAAAGGGCTATTTAGCTGACAATGCCGCATTTCACGACAGTTTCCAGATCATAAAGGATAGGCTCAATTGGTTACTGAAGCAAGATTTAGGCATAGATATCGGTTCTGGAACCCTTGAGATTGCAAAGGTCAAAGAAGAGGATTGGGCTAACAACTGGAAGAAGTATTTTAAGCCTAAAAAGGTAGGTAAGCGTTTAGTCATAAAGCCTAGCTGGGAAGACTATTCCCCTAATAAGGAGGAGATAGTACTGGAATTGGATCCAGGAATGGCCTTTGGCACAGGTACCCACGAGACTACCATATTGTGTATGAAAGAGCTGGAAGAATGGGTAGATGATAGTACCAACCTATTGGATGTAGGCTGTGGTACAGGCATATTGGCCATAGCAGGCCTTTTATTGGGAGCGAAGAAAGCTGTGGCTGTAGATCTGGATTTGGATGCAGTCAGGGTAGCAGGAGAGAATGCGGAAAGAAACGGTGTTGACCACAGGATTGAAGTGATTCATGGGGATCTGTTGGAGAAGGTTGAAGGCGAATTTGAAGTGGTGGTGTCAAATATTATTGCCGATGCCATAATAGCCATATCCAAGGATATCAAAGGCTATTTAGCTCCAAAGGGGATATTTATCGCCTCAGGCATAATACTGGATAGGATTGGAGACGTAGAGACTGCTATTAAAGATGCAGGGTTATCTTTGGTGGATACTAAGACCATGGGTGAATGGGCAGTTGTGGTGAGCCGATATGAATAGATTTTTTATTGATGCTGATAAAATCACTGCGTCTCACATAGAGATTTCGGGAGAGGATGCAGTGCATATTTTGCGTGTCCTAAGACTGAATGTAGGTCATTCAATAGAGCTATGTGATGGGGCAGGGATGGATTACCCTGCCACTATTGTTGAAACCAGAAAAGACCGATTGACAGTAAAACTTGGTGAAGGCAGCCCCTCTATGGGTGAACCCACTATTAAAGTCACCTTGTATCAAGGTATACCGAAGAGTACCAAAATGGATCTTATAATCCAAAAATGTGTTGAATTAGGGGTTCATAGAATAGTGCCGTTGGAGACTGTCAGGACCATATCTACCCTTTCTGATACCAAAAAGATTGAAAAAAAGATTGCACGTTGGCAAAGGATATCTGAAGAGGCTGCCAAGCAGAGTAAAAGAGGCATAATACCCAAGGTGGAGGATCCTGTGAGCTTTAGCCAGATCATCAAATCAGCCTCCCACACCATGAAATTGATTCCTTGGGAAGGGGAAAAAGATATTAGCTTAAAGAATTATTTGGATAAGAACCATCATAAGGGCTGTTGCTCCAGTGAAGCTGACATAGGTATAGTAATCGGTCCTGAAGGTGGGTTCGACCATGGAGAAATAGCATTGGCCAAGGAATACGGATGGGAGACCGTTACTTTAGGTCCTCGAATCTTAAGGACAGAGACAGCGGGAATGGCCACAATATCAGCAATCATGTTTTATATGGAGGAAATGGAATGAAATCTAAGTTTGGCAAACGGGTAGCTTTTCATACCCTAGGTTGTAAGGTAAACCAGTATGATACCCAAGCCATGCAGGAAAAGTTTGTACAGAAGGGATATGAGGTAACGAATTTCAATGAAGTAGCAGACGTGTACGTAATCAATACTTGTACAGTCACCAGCCTAGGAGACAGGAAATCCAGGCAGATGATCCGAAGAGCCAATAGACTAAATCCCAATGCAGTAATTGCTGTAGTGGGGTGCTATGCACAAACCGCAGCTCAGGAAATAATGGATATTCCCGGGGTTAATCTGGTGCTGGGTACAGGTGACAGAAATAGGATCGTAGAATACGCAGAAAGGGTACAAAGCACTGGTACACCAATAAATGGGGTTTTTGATATAATGGAGGTCAGAGAATTCGAGGAGATGCCCATTACCTCCTTTGAAGAAAAGACCAGAGCATCGCTGAAAATTCAAGAAGGGTGTGATAGATACTGTTCCTATTGCATAATTCCTCATGCAAGAGGGCCGGTAAGAAGTCGAAGACCAGAAGATGTCATAAAACAGGTTCATAGTCTGGTCAATGCAGGTTTTCAAGAATTTGTGCTAACAGGAATACATGTGGCCTCCTATGGCAAGGATTTAGATGGAGTGGAGCTTCTTTCTCTAGTTAAGGATATCCATGCTATAGAAGGTGTTAAGAGAATAAGATTTGGATCCTTAGAACCTACTCTTTTGACCCAAGACTTTGTCCAAGCTTTAAAGGATATGTCCAAGGTTTGCAGGCACTATCATCTGTCCCTTCAAAGCGGCAGTGACTCTACCCTTAAGCGGATGAATCGAAAGTATAGCACAGCTCAATACAGGGAGATAGTGGACAGGTTAAGGAGAT
>JAWLDD010000247.1:0-4192 GCA_041686815.1 Candidatus Atribacteria bacterium
GATCTTATAAAAGGGTTAATGTTTAAGAATAAAAAGGCAGCTGCCTTTGGGACCTATGGTTGGAGCGGAGAAAGCGTCAAAATACTGACTGAGCTTGCAGAAAATGCAGGTTTTGAAGTAGTGAATCAGGGTATTAGAGAATTGTGGAACCCTGATGAGTCAGCTCTTGAGCGCTGTAGAGAATTTGGTAGGGAATTCGTTGAAAGCTTATAAAAAGCATAAAAAATGCTAGCATGCTTCAGAGGCAAGCTAGCTTTTTTTATTATCTATTTGTAGCCAGGAAGAAAAGAGCGATGGTTCCTGGCCCAGAGTGGGCACCTATGACGGGACCTATAGGATTAATGAGGATATCCCTGACACCGAGGTGTTCTCTAATCATATCTGCTAAATAGTTGGCATCTTCTACAGAGTCGCCGTGGCTTATAAATACAGTTTGATCCGATGGATTTATAGCTGTCTCCTGCATTTTTTCAAATAGCACTTTTATGGATTTTTTTCTTCCCTTAACCTTGGACATAGGGATTAATCGTCCTTCATTATCGACATGAAGAACAGGCTTAATGCTTAGAATGCTTCCTATAAAGGCAGCAGCACCGGATACCCGGCCACCTCTTCTAAGGTGCTCCAAATCGTCCACGGTGAACCAATGAGCTACTCTTAGCTTATTGCTTTCGATCCATTCAACAATTTTGTCATGGTCCAAACCTTTGTCTCGTAAATCCAAAGAATGGTGTACCAACAATCCCTGTCCCATAGATGCACAACGGGTATCAACGATCGTTATAACCGCGTCAGGATATTCCTCCAACAGGGTATTCCTGGCTAGTAATGCGCTGTTATAGCTGCCGCTTAAGGCTGAAGAAAAACACATATAGATTATGGGTTTACCTTGCCCAATAAATTCCTTAAAGAAATCAATATACGTTTGAGAATTTACCTGTGAGGTAGTTGGCATTTCTCCTTGTCTTACTGCATTGTAAAATTCAGAATGGGATAATGTCTGTCCCAAATCATCTTTGCGATCTTCACCCATAAAGTTGAAAGTAAAATTCAGAATGGGAAGATTACGTCTTTTAACGTATTCCAATGGGAGATCGCTACAGGAGTCGGTTATAATAATGGGTTGCATGATAAGCCTCCTTAAGAATATTATTTCATTCATTATATCAACCGAAGGGGCACAAATCCAATATGGTATAAGCTTGGTTGATGTAATCCGATAGTCTTGTCTATGGCAAATATTATACCACAGATATAGGTATTTCATAGTTAAACTTATGCTAAAGGATGAAATTTCGCATTAGGTCATCCAGTGTATCCCTTCGTCTAATAAGAACATCCTCACCATCAGCTCTGATTAAAACCTCTGCAGGTCTTAGACGATTATTGTAGTTGGATGACATGGAATATCCATAAGCACCAGTATCCATGATACCTAAGATATCACCTTCCTCAATTTCAGGGAGGAGTCGGTTATGAGCTATGATGTCCCCACTCTCACAAATATTTCCTACTACAGTAACCTTTTTAAAGGATCGGGTTTCTAGATTATTATCCTTTTTGTAGACTTCAATATCATGATGAGAATCATAGAGTATAGGACGGGCTAATACATTAAAACCTAAGTCGGTTCCTATATAACAGGTATTATGGTTTTGCTTTACAGAATACACTTTACCTAAAAGTACACCGCTTTCGGCAACGATATAGCGGCCAGGTTCAATCTTTATTTCTATATCCTTTCCATATTCACGTGCCCAACTTGTCAATGTCATGGAAAGCTTTTCGCCAAAACTAGCTAGCTCCAGCTTAGGCTCGTTGTCCTGCTTGTGGTAGGGAATCCCAAATCCTCCACCTATATCGACAAATTCCAAATCGGAAAATTCTTTAGCCACTGATAATAATAATCTAGCACCTTCAACGAAAATATCGCCTTTCATAAACAAGGAGCCCAAATGCTGGTTGATTCCTACTATCTTTAGATCATACATCTTTGCAATCTCTTTTATTTGGGGGATGGAATCCAAATTTATTCCGAACTTTGTATTTTCTCCAGCGGTTATTACTTTTTTATGATGTCCAACACCAATGCCAGGGTTTAGTCGTACCGCTACTTTACTACCGGGGCTTATCTCACCGAATTGTTTTAGTTGAGATAAGGAGTCTATGCTCATGAGAATCCCTAGACCTTTGATGTATTTCATCTCATCCTTTGATATATTATTGCTTATATAAAAAATCTCACTAGGTTTAAAGCCAGCTTTTAGGAGTATATGGACTTCCCCAGGTGAAATAGCATCAGCATGAAGACCTTCCTGATGTATAATTTTTAGTAGCTCCAAATTAGTATTTGCCTTACATGAATAATTAACTGTAAAATTAGGATAAGAGACAAAGGTCATCATCTCTTGACAACGCTGCCTTATGATGGACTCATTGTATACATATAATGGACTACCGTATTTATGCAAAAGCTTTTCCGGAGAAGTTTTTCCATAGAAGCTAGTCTCTTCTGTATAATAATTCACCATAATTTATGCCTCCACTTTTAGGATGAGAAATAAAATAATATCCTAATAATACGTAAAAAAGCTTATGTTGTCAAGAAATATAAGCATTTAAATCCAAAGGGAGGAATTTCTGGATTCTTGTAGAATAAATGAGTTAGATGGGTGCGAAACAAAGGGGGATAAGAATGCTGGCAAAGGTCAAAAGTGCTGGAATATTTGGTGTTGATGGCTTTACTATTGATGTAGAGGTAGATATATCCAACGGTTTACCTGTTTTTGATATAGTTGGCTTGCCCGATCTATCCATTAGAGAATCCAAAGAAAGAGTAAGAGCTGCTATTAAGAATAGCGGCTTTGAATTTCCTATAAAGCGCATCACGGTTAATATGGCTCCTGCTGATACAAAAAAAGAAGGCTCAGCTTTTGATTTGGCCATAGCTATTGGTATTTTAACCGCCACTGAACAGATCCCTATTATAAAGAATTTTGATCCCATATATTTGGGTGAGCTATCATTGGACGGGACTTTGAGGCCAGTAAATGGCGTCTTGCCAATGCTTCTATCTGTTAAAGAAATGAATAGAAACGTTATCCTACCTATAGACAATGCTAAAGAAGCTAGTAATGTACCGGATATGAATATTTATCCATTTAGCACACTGAAAGAGCTAGTTTCATGTTTAAAAGGCCAATCTAAGCTAGTATCTATTCCAAATGAGCAATATAGGGATATGAATTTTCAGGCTTCCTTCAATGAAGATTATAGTGATGTCAAAGGACAGGATAGCGCCAAGAGAGCTTTAGAGATAGCTGCCGCTGGGGGGCATAATGTGATAATGATTGGTCCCCCTGGATCCGGTAAAACCATGTTAGCTAAAAGATTGCCATCTATCCTACCGGATTTGACATATAATGAAGCTATTGAAATAACCAAAATCTACAGTGCTGCTGGACTATTAAAGGATAAAGAGGGAATTATCCGACATCGTCCTTTTATGTCACCACATCATACCGCCTCTAGGACTGCTCTTGTAGGAGGTGGAAGAATACCTGTCCCTGGACAGATTAGTCTCGCCCATCACGGTGTTCTTTTCTTAGACGAGCTGCCAGAGTTTAACAAGGATGTCCTTGAAGTTCTCAGACAGCCCCTTGAGGATGGTGAAATAACCATATCTAGAGCTCACGGATCCGTTACATTTCCTAGCAAATTTATGTTGGTAGCAAGTATGAACCCATGCAGTTGCGGTCATTTTGGTTCGGTAGGAGAAAATGCTCAGGAATGTATTTGTACACCTATGCAAATTAAGCGATATTTAGGTAAAATATCTGGTCCTCTTTTAGATCGTTTTGATATTCACATTGAAGTGCCCAATTTATCCTTCCAGAATATTAGTGATAACAAAAAGAGTGAGACCTCTGCAGATATTCGAAGCAGAGTCAATAGAGCAAGAGAACACCAAACAGAACGTTACTCCTTAGAAGGCATATATTATAATTCTCAGCTAAATCCAAAACAGATTAGAAAGTATTGCAAATTAGATCAATGGGGAAGAGATCTAATGGAGAAGGCTTTTACTTCAATGAAGCTAAGTGCTAGAGCTTATGATAGAATCCTAAAGGTATCTCGTACAATCGCAGATTTAGAAGGTTCCAAGAACATAGAAACACATCATCTTGCTGAA
>JAWLDD010000248.1:0-4185 GCA_041686815.1 Candidatus Atribacteria bacterium
TTTGATTTGCCTGAAATCAACATAATCTGTATTAACCAATAGACATACGTTTGGGTTGCGATCTATGGCATTGAATTTCTCACCTCCCGCAGACAGTATGTAGATGTTCATTTCACGGCCTAGAAAATAGCGTACAGGGCTGCTTCTAGGTACATCTCCTACACATGTAGCAAGTGATCCTTGGCTACGGTCCCGTAAAAATTCAATTATTTGGTTTTTCAGCTCATTAGATGACATATGTTTATTTTTCATTTTAACCCTCCTCAAGAAAAGCACTGTCAAATTCAATCTTTAATATTCACATATTGACCACCTATTATTCCATTTTTTACTTTAGGAGAGATTGATTCACAAAATTTGAAAAACACTTTAGTTTGAATATGTACCTGGGATTATGTACAAAATAAGGTTTGATTAAGATAATCCTGTAATAATTGTGAGCAAAAAACTTGGATAATAAAATAAGTAACGAAGGGAGAACTTCTATGAATAGACAAGAGACTATGGATGGAAATCAGGCTGCTGCCTATGCATCCTATGCATTTACAGAAGTGGCATCCATTTTTCCTATAACACCCTCTACACCAATGGCTGAAGGTATTGAAGAATGGGCAGCTAATGGAAAGAAAAATATCTTTGGACAAGTGGTTAGAGCAGTTGAAATGCAATCAGAAGCAGGTGCGGCAGGTGCAATGAGAGGAGCACTTCAATCGGGTTCGCTGGCATCTACATATACAGCTTCTCAAGGACTGTTATTAATGATTCCTAGCCTTTACAAAATGGCTGGAGAACTTCTGCCAGGAGTCCTACATGTAAGTGCCCGTTCCATTGCAACCCATGCACTATCCATCTATGGGGATCATCAAGATGTAATGGCATGCAGGCAAACCGGAGTAGCTATGCTGGCTTCAAGCAATGCCCAAGAAGCTATGGATTTCGGGTTCATTGCCCATTTGGCTGCTATTAAGTCTAGAATCCCGTTTATTCATTTTTTTGATGGATTCCGTACTTCACATGAATATCAAAAGGTCAGTTTAGTGGATTATGAAGACGTTAAAAAGCTGGTAGACTACAAAGCCATCGAAGATTTCCGTAATAGAGCATTAAATCCCGAACATCCTGTTGTTCGAGGAACTACTCAAAATCCTGATATATATTTTCAACAGAGGGAAGGAGCCAATCCCTTCTATGAAGCTGTACCAGAAATAGTTCAAGGTTATATGTACAGCATGAGTACCATTACCGGTCGAAAATATAAGCTCTTTGAATATTATGGAGCTCAAGATGCAGAGTATGTCATTGTTGCCATGGCTTCGGTGACAGGTACCATATCCGAAGTAGTGGATTATCTAAATGTACGCGGAGAAAAGGTGGGTATGGTAAAGGTAAACCTTTACAGACCATTTTCAGAAAATCATTTCCATGGAGTTATTCCCAACACTGTAAAGAGAATCGCAGTCCTGGATCGTACCAAAGAACCAGGATCAATAGGAGAACCACTATACCTTGATATTGTAAAGGCATTTAATAACAAACAAAATCCTCCGCTTATTGTTGGGGGAAGGTATGGACTCTCATCAAAGGATACAAGACCGTCACAGATATTTGCAGTGTTTAAAAATTTGAAACAGGATAGTCCTAAGGACGGCTTTACAATTGGAATTGTGGATGATGTAACCTACAAATCCTTACCAGAAGAGGACATAATAGATACGGTTCCTGCAGGTACCATTAGTTGTAAGATATGGGGACTAGGTTCTGATGGTACGGTGGGTGCAAACAAAACTGCCATTAAGATTATAGGTGATAATACTGATCTCTATGCCCAAGGCTATTTTTCATATGACAGCAAGAAATCAGGTGGAACAACCGTATCTCACCTAAGGTTTGGCCCCAAACCTATAAAATCCACCTATTTGGTCTATAATGCAGACTATATTGCTTGCCATAATCAAGCCTATGTCTACCATTATGATTTGCTTAAAGGGTTAAAGAGAGAAGGAACTTTTGTATTGAATTGCTCTTGGGATATGAATGAGTTACAGGAGCATCTTCCTGCAGAAATGAAAAGGTATATTGCTCAAAATGCAATTAAGTTCTATACAATTGATGCCATGAAAATCGCTTCTGAGGTAGGCTTAGGTAATAGGATAAACATGGTTATGCAAGCTGTATTTTTCAAATTAGCAAATGTTCTGCCTGTAGACCAAGCCATTGGGTATCTTAAAAAATCCATAGAAGACATGTATGGAAGAAAAGGACAGAATATTGTAGAAATGAATAAAAAAGCAGTAGACAGTGCAATAGAAGCTCTGGTCAAGATAGAAGTACCTGCTAGTTGGGGTACTGCGCCAGATGATGAATCCGATGAATTGGATGTACCGGATTTTGTGAAGAACATTCATGCACCTATGGCTAGGCAAGAAGGTGACGAATTGCCAGTAAGTGCCTTTAAAGGAATGGAAGACGGTACCTTTCCACTTGGAACCACTGCATATGAAAAGCGTGGCATAGCTCCTATGCTCCCTCAATGGCAAATTGATAAATGTATACAATGTGGTAGATGCTCCTATGTTTGTCCTCACGCCACCATTAGACTCTTTCTACTGGATGAAGAGGAAAAGGCGAGAGCACCTGAAACGTTTGAAACAAAGAAAGCTATGGGTAGGGGTATCGATCATCTTCAATTTCGAGTTCAAGTAGATCCCTTGGATTGTACAGGATGTGCCAACTGTGCAGATGTATGTCCAGCAAAGGGCAAAGCTCTAGTAATGCAACCAGCAGAACAGGAAATTAGGATGCAGGAGAAAAACTGGGAATTCGCTATGACGATTTCGATGAAAGATGAACTGACAGATACAAAGACCCTAAAAGGCAGCCAGTTCAGAAGACCTCTACTTGAGTTTAACGGTGCATGTCCAGGATGCGGTGAAACGCCTTACATCAAGCTGCTTACTCAGTTATTTGGCGAAAGAATGATGATTTCCAATGCTACAGGTTGCTCATCCATATGGGGAGCTTCAGCACCTTCCATTGCTTATACCACTAACTGGAATGGCAAAGGCCCTGCATGGATAAATCCGTTATTTGAGGATGCAGCTGAATTCGGATATGGAATGCTCTTGGGATCAAAGCAGATCAGGAATAAACTTGCTGAACTAGTCAAACAAGCGATTGATTCATCTATTCCAGAAAACATAAAGAGTGCCTTTGGAGAATGGCTGGATTTTATGGATGATGGTGAAGGATCGAAGAAAGCAACTGAAAAAATATTAGAACTACTTGAAAACTACGATTATGAAGATAATGTTGTTATTCAGGAGATTATAAAGAGAAAAGACCATCTTATCAAAAAATCAATATGGGCCATAGGCGGTGATGGTTGGTCCTATGATATCAACTATGGTGGACTTGATCATGTACTAGCTTCAGGAGAGGATATAAACATATTCGTAATGGATACAGAACTATATTCAAATACTGGAGGACAGATCTCAAAATCAACTCCTACCGGTTGTGTTGGAAAACTGGCAGCTTCAGGGAAGAAAACCAATAAAAAGGATTTAGGCCTTATGGCAATTACCTATGGCCACGTATATGTTGCACAGATAGCCATGGGCGCTGATATGAACCAGACAATAAGAGCTATCAATGAAGCCGAAAGGTACAAAGGACCGTCCCTGATTATTGCATACTCCCCATGTATTAGCCATGGTATAAAGACTGGTATGGGAACAAGTATAATGCAGGAGAAGAGGGCTGTAGAAGCAGGATATTGGCATCTGTACAGATATAATCCTGATCTAAGAAAGGAAGGGAAAAACCCCTTTATTCTCGACTCCAAAGAGCCAACTAAAGACTACAAAGAGCATCTTCATAGTGAAGTTCGTTATTCACAGATAATGAATGTCTTCCCTGAAATAGGCGGACATTTGTTTGAACTATCTTCCGAACATGCTGCGGAGAGATATAAAAGATATAAAAAACTATCAGAATATGAAGTGTTTTAATGGTTGGCAACAGAATGTAAAAGGGCTATATTTAGCCCTTTTTCATTTTTGATTTGTATCTACATATTCTTTTGCATTTCTTACCTGAACCTCATTTGGGAGGTTTACCTTTGAGTCAGGTTTAAGCTTTTCAGCATCTGCCCAAGCTGCAGTGTAATGGTTTTCTATAGGCACC
>JAWLDD010000249.1:0-4172 GCA_041686815.1 Candidatus Atribacteria bacterium
CCACCTGTTTCCACGTATACCGTTGGCCAGAACGTAGTTTTCCAGAATATCTATATCCTCTCTGGCAATTCCTGTGAGGCCCGTTTTAAGGTATCGAAACACAGCTTCATAGGACCAGTTGTGGATAAATATATCCATCATAGACAGTATCAAGGTTACCAAGGGATGACTGTCTATTGGCTTCTTTCTGTCTATGAAGAAGGGAATGCCATATTGAGGGAAAATAGCTGAAATAAGCTTTTCATATGCTGCCAGGTTACCGGTTATCACTCCAACATCCCTATACCTAAGGCCCTCATCCCTACACAAGGACTGAATATATCTAGCCGCATGCTCAATCTCGGTATATATATTGCTGGCAGTAAATATCTCTATATCCTGGGTCTTATGAGGGTACCGCTTATAGGGGAAGGAAAAATAATATTTCTCCAAGTGAGCTAGCTCCTGGCTGTGCTTATACCTATAAAGGGGCTCTTCCTTAAATGTTACAGGTTTCTCTATGGCTATATTGTTTTCACGTGCTAGCTGGATAAGCTTGGACGCAGTATTTCGTATAGGAGCAAAGACATCATTGTTTAGAAAAGGCATTTGGTCAATGAGATAGTCGGTGCAAAGGCACACGCTGACCCTCTTTGCTTTTTTAAGAAGTTCTTCTATTATCCTGTATTCTTGAGGCGTAAACCCGGAAAATTCGTCTATCCATATCTCAGCCCCATCAAATTGGGAAGACTGAGCTAATTTTTCAGCCATTAGAGTAAGATCGTCGTCTGTATCTATATATCTTTGATGTACCCTCTCTTCAAATCTGCGAAATATAGCAGCAATCTCCTTGATCTTATCCTTTAGGCCTTGGTCCTGAATATCGGTATGTATCTCTTCAAATGTATCAGGTGTCACATTATATCTTTTCAGCTCTGAGATTAGCTGGGATATGGTGCTGACAAATCCTGATTGTCCAGCAACCTTGCCAAAGAAACTCAGGTTGTCCTTAAGCTCTTCAATGATTCGATAGATTAGCATGGATTTCCCCGAAGAACTGATATGCCGTCTGGTAAATCCGCCCACCTCTCCAAATACCCGGTAGGCCATTCTTCTAAAGCTTAGAACCTGAGCGTCAATAGCCCCGCCTCTTGGAACGCTTTTGACTAGATCCCTTTCAGCCTGCATGGAATATTGCTCAGGAACCACCAAGATTAGCGGTCTTTTTTCCTGTTCCTCTAGGGCACTGCGTATTTCCTGCATACAATAATAGCTTTTTCCGCTTCCCGACCTACCATATATAAGTCTTAAACTCATAAACCAAAGCCCCCCTTTTTAATCTATACTGATTTTATCACAGATTACTTCCTTGGCACAATCAAGGCTTTTACCCGGAAATACCTCTTCCCTATACATGAATCATCAGTTATAATGTAAGTATCGCAAATATAAATTCGGGGATTATATCTATGCTATAATATTAAATGATAGCTAGTTTGATTTCAAGGCTATAGCACTGAATATTCAGACAAGCCGATACAGGGAAGATAAAAAGTTGTATTGATAAATTTCAATACAGAGAAAGGAACTTTAAGATGAAAATTTACCCAATAACATTTTATATAGAGTTGTTGAAACAAGAGGGGCTCTTGGTGGAAAGCTATGTCATCGATCCCACTCTTGCTATTGAGCATATAACCTATAACTCAAAAGACACCAGAGCTAACACCTTATTTGCTTGCAAAGGTGCTGCATTTAAAAAGGAGTATTTAGACGAAGCTGTTGATAATAACATTGCTTGCTATATGAGCCAAGTAAAATACGATATCAAAAAGCCAATTAACTATATAATAGTGAAGGATGTCAGAAAAGCGATGGCATTTGTTGCTGATGCCTTTTTTGACAAAGCCTATTCCAAATTAAATCTGGTTGGCATTACCGGAACAAAGGGAAAATCAACAACATCCTATTTTATCAAGTATATACTGGACGAATATTTGCATTCTACCAGTAAAAAAGAAAGCGGTATTGTATCCTCCATTGAAGTTTATGACGGAATCATCAAGAAAGAATCCCATTTAACTACTCCGGAGGCATTCGAACTCCATAAGCATTTCGATAATGCTGTGGGTAGTGGAATTGAATACTTTGAAATGGAGGTATCCAGCCAAGCGCTGAAGTATGATCGGGTTTTGGGTGTTACCTTTGATGTAGGTGTATTTTTGAATATCTCGGAAGACCATATATCGCCCATAGAACACAGCGATTACGATGACTATTTGGATGCCAAGTTAAAATTGTTTGAGCAATCTAATTTGGCTGTAGTCAATATAAACACCGACAATAAGGATCGTGTACTGGAAGCTGCAAAGAAAAGCCCATCACAGGTCACCTTTGGCTTTGATGAAGCTGCCGATTACTATGGTTATAACATAAAAAAGCAAAACCACGCTATAACTTTTATGTGTAGAGCAAAAAGCTTTGATACCAAATTCAGGCTAACAATGCCTGGACTGTTTAACGTTGAAAACGCATTGGCTGCAATTGCTGTATGCGACCACTTTAACATCCCGATTAAGTATATTAAAAAGGGATTGGAGAAAGCCCGCGCCAGCGGTAGGATGGAAATCTTCTCTACTCCTGATCAAAGTATAATTGCCATAGTTGACTATGCTCACAATAGATTGAGCTTTGAGAAGCTGTACCAATCTACTTTAGAAGAATATAAAGGAAGGAAAATCATTACTGTATTTGGCTGTCCTGGCGGAAAAGCTTACAACCGAAGGTTTGAGCTTGGTGATTTGGCAGGCAAGTATTCCGATAAGGTTTATTTAACAGCTGAAGACCCAGGATATGAATCGGTGTATGATATTAGCAAGGAAATCAAAAAGCATGTTACCAAATATCCTTGCGAGTGCCATATAATTGAAGATCGTGGCCAAGCTATTAGAGCTGCCATCTTGGAGGCTGAACCAAACAGCATTATTTTGATTACCGGTAAAGGTAACGAAACCCGCCAAAAGATTGGTTCAGACTACGTTCCTTGTCCCACAGATTCCGATTATGCGAAGTTGTACTTAGCAGAAGTGGCTGAAAGGGAAAAACAAAGGATAAGTGTATAAATAGCAGTAGATTAACAAAACCCGAAACCATTGGTTCTTCCACGGTTTCGGGTTTATTTCTACCCTTAAATGACGCTAGCGCTTTTGTGCCAATAATTCTTTGTTGCCAATATCCTTTGTATCAAGGAATGAACAAATTCTGCTGTGTACAAATCAGTATCATAGACCGGGTTGTACTCAACGATATCCATAGACGACACGGAAAATTCAGCTAACAAATAATCAAATATTTGATAAACGTCATTTTCGTCAAATCCGCCTTCAACAGGAACCGTTACCCCTTTAATCAAATCGGGATTCATAGAATCCAAGTCGAAACTGATATGCAGTTTAGTAATATTGGATAGATACTCCTTGGCTTCCTTTAAACAGATATTAAGCCCACGCTTGACAATTTCATCATAGGTATAGATTTTAATGTTCAAGCTCTTGACAATTTCCTTTTCCAAGGGATCCATATCGCGGACACCAAACAAAACAACATTTTGGGGCAATATTCTCTTTCTTGCGTCAAGGATACGCACCAGCTTTTCCTGTCCATAACCCATTATTGCGGAAACTGGCATACCATGAATATTCCCGGAAATAGTGGATTTGTCCGTGTTTATATCGGAATGGGAATCTACCCAAATAACTCCTAAATCCTTTATATTGTTAGCCACACCTGAAATTGTACCTATTGCACTAGCATGATCTCCTCCAATAAAAACAGGGATATTTCCCCTTTTGACAATGGAATCGGTTTTTCTTGCTATGCTTGTACAAGTTGCAACCACACTGTTTAGGTTTTTTAGGTTTTCTAAGTTCTCTTCTGGCAATATAATTTCGTCTATCTTTTCTATGTTAAGGTCGGGATAACGACCACTTAAGGCATCAATGCTCCGTTGCAAACCTTTATCGGATACACCTAGGTGCATCGAACATCCTATCAATTCATACATCTTTTTTACCTCCCAACCTACTATCTAGCACAACGACCACTTAAGGCATCAATGCTCCGTTGCAAACCTTTATCGGATACACCTAGGTGCATCGAACATCCTATCAATTCATACATCTTTTTTACCTCCC
>JAWLDD010000250.1:0-4145 GCA_041686815.1 Candidatus Atribacteria bacterium
GCAGTCTCTTCTTCACTTTCTCCATCTTCTACATGTCCTTTTGGCAAGCCCCAATCGCCGTTCGTCCTACTTTTTACAGCCAAAACCTCAATCCCTGTAACTGTTTTCCTATATACTACAGCACCGCATGACTTTTCGATATCCATTTTTCCTCCTTAAAGACATTTAACTCGATCATCTATTGCTTTCTACCTATTATTTCTATTTATCATAGAAGTAATGATATCATCTAAGGATATAGCCTGTCTACAAAAATCCCTATATAAACTAGCACAACAGGTTAAATTAGGCAAGTATGGGATTTAAATAGGTAAAGTAGTAATAATATATCCTCCCACTATCAAACTGAGGAAGTTTGCTATAAGCACATACAAAGCTGTTCTCCAGCGACGGTGTTCTTTTACAAATCCAAGAAAGGTTATGGTTTCAAATATATAGACTAGTATTTCGTAAAGTATCAATCCAAATATCAGATATCCGCCTAATGGAGTAGCTCCATTCAGCATGATATTCAAAGTTCCTTGAGAAATTAGATTTATTATTAGGAAAGCAATCCATGATCTCTTTTGTCTGTATCCAAAAATCCAAAATATAATTGCCTCAGTTATAAGGGTCAAAATAACACGTGTGGATACTAACAATATGGATCTTAATAGAGATTTCCCGGGCTTTAGCATTTGACTTTTCAAGTTAAGTGTATAGATGTTGTTGTAAGAAGTAATTGGTTTGTCAAAAGCTATTTCAAATGCTCTATCCCCCGTATTTACTTTTAAGATATAATCATTAACAGTACTTAAATCATGCAAATAGAAAGTGAAATAGCTTTCCATAGTTTTATCTATTCTTCTGGCTATAGTATATGTATCACCTGAACCCATTCCTATCTCCAAATCACTTGGTGCATTAAAAACAATGATTATTATGGATGGTGGCTCCGCTGAATTTCCATAACATACAGGAGTGATTACAACAGATAAAAAGATTGTTAGAACTACAATCAGCAATAACTTTTTTTGCTTAGCCATGATTAAGACCTCCATATTCATCTATAAGTATGGAATAATTAAGCCTATCCCATCTTCTACCTGCAAAATAAACAGCTTTTCTTTCCCTGCCCTCCATGATAAAACCTTGTTTTTCTAAGGAACGTTGAGCTGCTATATTCTGTTCCAATGTATTTGCTGAAATTCTTTCCAAACCAAGATTTCCAAACCCATACTCAAGCATTAACTTGACTGCCTCACTTCCGTATCCTTTATTTCGATGCTCTATTTTTGCGATGCCTAATCCTATAGAGCAAGACCTATTCTTCCAATCTATATCTTGCAATGCAACATCCCCAATAACCGTATCATCATGTAGAAACACCCCAAGACGGATATGTTTGCTGCCTTGATCTCTCTGTATCTCATCAAACCAAGCTTCGGCTTTTGTGCTTGAATGCCCGATATTAAGGGGTTCGGTTATTGCTTCGAAATCGTATTCAAAATCCTCCCACAGTTTTATGCAATGCTCTCTCTCCAAAGTGGCAAGATAAATACGTTGACCATTGAGTCTTATCATGTTTATCAACTCCATTTCTTTCTCTTAATGCCTCTAGCCAGTAGAAATTCGCCATTATCAACCATGGTGGGCTTTGTATATGTCTCTATTTCTATTTGTAAAATGGTGTTTAAAGCAATTTCATTCTTCCCCAGCTCTTCTGCTGATTCAGAATTGCCACAGCTAAAACATGGACTGCCTCCTAAAACAATATCATCGAATCCATGCTCAATTAGCAAATTTGTAAGCTCTTCTGCCTCAAAGAAATGTCTTGGCGGTTGGTCAACTTTTTCATGCCTTGGCAAATCTCCCGTTTTCATAACCCTGTCAATATACCAATATTCCGGGTAGTTGAAGAAATCCGGATATTTTTTACCTAAAAGCATTTTAAGAATACCCCACTTATTATTTACACTTACAAAAAGCCTACCATTTTCATTTAAGACTCTGTTGAATTCAAGTAGTGCTCTTTCTCTATTCTCCAACACATAGGATAAAGGTGCACCATAGCATACAACCATATCAAACTGCTCGTCTTCAAACTGTGACAAATCCCTAATGTCTCCCTGGAATATTCCTTCTATGTTTTTGTCAACCTGTGCATCGATAATTTTTTCTTCTGCAATTCTAAGCTGTTCATCGGAAATATCAAATAGAGTTACCTTGCATCCTTTTTTGGCAAACTCAATGCTAAATCTACCTGAACCGCAACCTGCATCAAGAATCCTCATACCCTCATACAGGAATCCTTCTATAAAATGCATATGTAGAAAATAATTAATTCTACTATAAATACTTTCTTCTAATCTATTCCACTCCCTTATTCCATATCTATTATAGAAATCTCTAACTTCATTCACCATATGTATAACCCCCTCACAAATGAGTGTTATCTTCAGATATATTGGAGTTGGCAAGCTGCTCAAGTCGTGATACTACTTCCTCTAATGGTAATGATGCATCTATCTCTACTGTTGCTCGTGCACGAAGCAAAGGCTCTACCTCAGCGAGATGACGCAATATGAGTTCCCGCTCTTCAGGGCTTTTCCCATAGGGATTGTTATCTCTACTAGCTACTCTTTCTAAAATCACAGGGGCTGGTGCGCTGAGCAAAACAACATGGTCAAACAATGGATAAAACTTTCCTTGATTCGTCTTACAGCCAGCCACGAAAAGGGCACCGTATTGATGCTTGGTAAGAAGATCACTTATAGCATCTTCACGCCAAATCCAATCGTTGAAACCATCAGGTAAAGTAGCCCAATGGCTCCACTCATCGCTATCGGTATCTACAACCCTATAACCTTTCTCCCTAAGCCTTTCCAAAACAGTGGATTTCCCTGTACCGGACATTCCGGTAATTAGAATTCTTAATCCTTTTTTTAGCTTGTTTTTATATAGTTCGTATCTCCTTGCGACTGTTTTTACAATCAGCCCTTTTTCAGCCATTCCTTGAAAATCTTCAGGGGATACCAGCTTTGCATCAATTACTTCCTTCTCTTGCAGTTTCAAAGACTTTAAATCTATATCTCTATATACTACAAATATATCCATAAAGTAATTCCTTGCTTGATAGGTCGCTAGGAAATTCAATTCTCTCTCTTCAACTTGTAATCCGATTTCTTCCTGTAATCCTCGGACAGCTGCCATTGATGTTGTTTCGTCTGTTAATACTCCTCCTCCGGAGAACTCCCACATCTCTCCAAGTTTCTTACTAGGATGCCGTTGTGTAATCAGCAGCTTTCCCTCTGGATTAACCACCCAAACTTCTGTACATAGATAATATTCACCTTCACTAAATTCTGAACCGCGCTCATGAGTTTTTACTAAGGATTCTCTCTTTTCGTTATACAAATCCCATATTTCCATTTAGTCTTTCCTCCTGTAAGAAATATCCAATGTTTATATGTACCTTGAAAGCTCACTAATAATCATGTTTCGTATATATCTTAGACTCGTTCTATCTTCCTTCTCTTCTCCATAGATCCAACCAAATCCATCACCTTTATATCGAGGAAATACATGCATGTGGAAATGCCCGATATCATTAAAATATCCTCCATTTTGCATTATACTGTATCCATCAGGCTTGAATAGCTCTTTCAGAACCTCTGTGGCTTTCATAGCGAATTTGGTTATATGAACTGCAGTATCTACATCTAAGTCATCCAGATCTAGACAGTGTTTCTTTGGTATTATCAGTAGGTGGCCGTTATTTATAGGATCTATATCTAGAAATGATAATATCTCTTCATCCTCATATATAATTTCTGCAAATATCTCCTGCTGTACAATTTTACAGAATACGCAATCATTATTTACATATTCCATCCTATCCACTCCTTAACTGCTACTATGTTTGTATATTTCCAATTAGCTCCAATTTGGCATCACCCAAAAATTATAGCTTACCTTGCATCCAATCGATCACTCTCTTTGCAAGAATAATATCCGGTTTTCCTAAACCGTTAGCGTCTGGTATAACGCCGATAATTTTAAATCCTAACTTTAAATAGAACTCATAAGGATGTTCCTTAAAATTCTTTATGTCTCTAATTCTATCTAATAAATTATCATATAGGTCTACATTGGATAATGATGTC
>JAWLDD010000251.1:0-4132 GCA_041686815.1 Candidatus Atribacteria bacterium
GAGTCACCTCCCTTCCTATTTTGGGCAAAAACATTCCGGTTTTTCTTCTTCCATTAGCATTATATGACTTGTACACATCTTTGCTACAATTTGGGAAAATAAAAAATGAAAAGTTTCTCATTCGAGAATCTTCTCATTTTTATGGGTTTTATTTTTTGTATTCCACCTATTCCATTCCTGACTTTAATGCCTCACTCATGGAAACTTTATCTACATTTTTTGTACATAACAGCTTACTAAGTTGATATGTCAGCATGATAACCGTAAAAGATATTATCACATAAAGAGGACTAATACTGGTTGGCAGCACTAAATTGATCATATTGCCAAGATAGCCATATATTGCGTCCATCGAAGCCGCCATAATGGGAATACTGAGAACAAATCCTGTCACTATGACAAAGGTAGAGCTGTTCAGTATCATGGATTTGATCTCTCGACGCCGATAACCAAATATCTTAAAAAGTGATATGGTGTTTCTATTTTCCGTAATAATCAATGAAGTTACAAGATAGAGAATAATCAAAGCCACAATACTGGAAACAACAGTCATTAGCATTACCATAGAAGTCATATGCCCCATAAATTCACCCATTGCATCAGGCAGCTCGCTCATAGATTTGACTCCGGATAGCTTTTCCTCAGGAATATCAAGCTTAACAGTACTAAAAAGTCCCCTATAGCTAATCTCGGGAAGCTCCAGTTTTTTGTTGAATTCTGTTATAGGCACAAATATGAACTGCTCAACATAGGAATCAGCAATAGCATCAATATTGAAGGTATAGGGCTCCCCATCCTCTTTATTGATGAAGGTAACAGAATCACCAACTTTTATGTTCAATCTATCCGCCAAAGGCTTCGTTATATTTGTTTGATTGTTAAGAATGGTATTTCCTTTACTATCCTTCAAAGTCACAATCCTTGAATCTGACTTTATCCCAGTTATATAAAACTCAATATTTTCATTGTTTTCGGGATAAAACTTTCCTGCATTGAAAGGCTCTGCCCCCTCCGGTGCCTCACCGAACTGCAAGTCCCTGAAGGAATATTCATATTCAAACCGGTATACATCTGAGGTGTTAAACACATGGTTCATAGAGTTCATAATAGTAAAGCCAAGTAGCATTAAGACAGATGCACTGATAACACCCAGTAAAAGAAACAAAAGCCGCGATATGCTTCTGAACTGTTCTCGCAGTTTGAATTTTGTGTTGAACTTGAACCTATCCAGTTTAATGGCTCTCTCCATGACATTAACCTTGGTTTTTTGCTTACCGCCTTTCATTAGCTCAGCAGGAGAGCGCTTCAGTTCAGTTCGTACAACGAGATAACTGCTGAGGCCTAAGAATAATATAGGCGTCACTATTCCGATTAGTATATTTGAATAGCTTAATCTAATTCCCGGAACAGGAACATTATAGAATGAAATCATAGCCCTAACCATTGGCTCGATGGAGGGTAATGCTAACAGGCTTCCTATCATTCCGCCAGCAAAAGCCAACAACATAGGAACAGTCATATAATGTCTCATTAATTCACGCCGCCGATAACCTTGGGCATACAGGGTCCCTATTATCACCGATTCCTGGTGTATGATACGCCAGAACATTATACCTATAATCAAGCAGGACAAAAGAAACATTACTGCAGGTACAGGTACACTCATGGTTTTCATACCGGTAATTGAAGCCCACACCATTCTTGCCCGTTTGTTGTTCATAATATCTATCCAGTCAGATATGGTTATGCCTTCTGCCTGTAGACTCTCCCTCAACTGTACCGCCTGTCTGTTCAGGCTCTGGGTTCTGTCTTTAAACTTGACGGAGTACATACTAGCAGTATTATCTATATCTAATAATTCTTCTGGAGCTATAACACCTACCCCAAATTCATTGGGGGAATATAGTATGTCATTTACATTCTTCAGGGGATAAATATAGTGAGGCAGAGATACAAAGCCTACAACAGTGAAGGGTTTACCAACCACCTCTATTTGACTGCCTACAGGATAATCATTGGTTTTGCCAAAGGCAGGGTCAAGTAAAATTTCACCGGGACCTGAAAGCATCCTCCCTTCTATAACAGCCGGAATATTTAGTCTTTCTGTTTTACTTAGGAGCCGGAGGGTAAGAGTGTCAGACATTTTGGTATCGAAACTCATATATTTTTCAAAAATCACGTTAAAATTATTTTCTAGCTCTTCAATATCAGAAATAGCCCTATCGGTTGAAAAAGATAAATCCTCCTGTATATGCCGCTCTGTAAAGTTTGTGACCAAGTCATCGAGATTCTGGGAAAGTCCCGCAGCCACAATAAAGGTGTAGCTTCCAAGGATAATCAGGGCAAGGATCCCCATGTACCGTAATTTGTTCTCTTTAATAATACGAAAGACTCTTTTATACAGTGCCATTACCACTCAATCCTTTCTGCAGAAATTGCAGTCTGATTTACCGAAGTTTCTGCGATTTCCCCGCTTCTTACCTTATACACCCTGTTAGCCATAGCAGCAATAGCCTCGTTGTGGGTTATCATTAAAATAGTTGTTCCAAACTTCTCATTGACTTGCTGCAAAAGCTTCAGAATGCTGCGAGACGTCTGGTAATCCAGAGCTCCCGTAGGCTCGTCACAGAGCAGGAGCTTGGGATTCTTAACAATGGCTCTGGCAATGGAGACCCGTTGCTGCTCACCGCCGCTCAACTCTCTGGGAAAGCGTCCTTTTTTATCCAGCATATCCACAGCATTAAGAACCTCGCCAATGTTTAAAGGGCTTTTGCTAATATTGGAAACCACTTCAATGTTCTCCCTCACTGTAAGGTTAGGAACAAGGTTATAGAACTGGAATACAAAACCTATGTCCTTACGTCTGTATTCTGTCAGTTCTTTGTCATTCATCCTATTTACTTCAACCCCATCAACAATAACACTTCCGCTATCGGCTTTATCAACGCCGCCAATGATATTCATAAGGGTGGATTTTCCTGAACCGGATGGTCCAAGAATAACACCAATTTCTACTTTGCCCAGCTTCATTTCAATTCCCTTTAATACTTCAGTTCTGACCACTCCTGTTATATAGCTCTTCTTCAAGGCTGATACCTCAATAAACATACTATTTGACCCCCTTCCGATAAAAGCACCGCTTCAATATATCAAAATAGTCATCCCATTCCTTAAGTATTTCCGTATCCATATTCCTAAAAGAATCCAGTTTATTTCTTTGCTGCTCCGCAAAGCTTAGTATAGTCCAGTTTATAATGTTCATTACTTTTTCAATATCCATATCATTACGGAATTTTGTAAAATCGATGTTTCTGCAGCCTATTTCCAAGCCCTCTACAATCACCTTTTTATTAATTTCATCTATTTCAGGCTTTACCTCAGGTGCATATTCCTTGGAAGCACTCTTAATAAAATCAAATGTCTGTGGGTATTGTTTCATGATTTTAAACTTTATCAACCCTGTTTGCTTCATTCTTTCAAAAAAATCTGTTTCATTCCAATCAATTTCTTCATAAATTTTATTGATTATTTCAGTGACATGGTCGAACAAGAACAGATATAATTCTTTTTTACTTTTGAAATAGCTGAATAATGACCCTTTAGAAATTCCCGCCTCTTTTACTATCTCATTTGTTGAGGCCTTTTCATACCCATTCTCTACAAACTCCTCCATGGCCGCATTAATAATACGCTCACGCTTCTCAGGTTCTAGACTGAAAAATCTGGAATTAATGACAATCACCTCATTTGCATATATTGATACATTATGACCATACTGGTCATAATGTAATTATATTACCAATGACCACCTTGGTCAATATGATATTAAAAAATACCGGCTATTAAAGCTCCCAATAACCGGTATCCTAACTACATTCTATTTCAACCATATTATTTCCGGCTGTGTTCCTCTGTATTGTACTTAAGTTGCTGAGCCGAACTATAAAATTTTCGACTGATATAAAACACTTTTTAATGATTCAATCAGTATTTAGAGTCTAAATCATATAGGAAATACTGTACGGATCAAAAGCATATAACAGGCCGTCCCAAGAAAGATACTAAAAAAAGTATTCTTTTTTGTGACTTGAGCAACTATGACGATACCTATTGATAATAATTCCGCCATACC
>JAWLDD010000252.1:0-4122 GCA_041686815.1 Candidatus Atribacteria bacterium
TTTATACTAGCATCGATCATTCCTGGGCTGCCACAAAGGTATGCTTCATAGTGCCCACCAGCTTCAATATGCCTATCTACTACCTCGGTGATTAGGCCTATTTCCCCGGTCCATCCATCTTCGGGTTTAGGGCCTGATAATGCAGGTATAAACTTAAAGTTAGGCAATTTCTCCTCGAAACTTTTCATCTCATCTAGGTAATAAAGATCTCTACCGCTCACACAGCCAAAGAAAAAGGTAGCTTTCCGATCAATACCTTCTTCCACCATCTTGTGCAACATGGATTTAATAGGAGCCAGCCCAGACCCTCCGGCAATAAATATTATCTCACGGTCGTTATCTCGAAGATAAAAGTCTCCATAGGGACCATTTAGTGAAATAGTATCCCCTTCCTTGAGATAATCGAATATGTAGGTTGTGCTTATGCCATTTGGGACCCTCCGTATTATTAAATCTATCTGATCTTTAGCTGTTTGAGGGGAGGCAATGGAATAGGCTCTGTATACTTCATCCTTCACCTTGCCATATTTAGGGATTTTTAGCTGTATATATTGCCCTGCAACATAATCCATTGATTCCCCATCTGCCAGCTTAAGGCTAATGTATTTAATATCATAGGTCAAATCATTGATGCTCACTACCTTTGCTTCGTACTCCCTTATGCTAAATAGCTCATCCGGTATGAGTATTTTTACATCATTCCTTAACTTAACTTGGCAGGATAAACGGACATGATTTTCTATTTCCTCTTTAGTTAAATAGGGTGTCTCTGTAGGTAGAAGTGGTCCTCCTCCTTCTAGTACAGTCACTTTACACAATCCACAGCTACCTCTGCCTCCGCAAGCAGAAGGAATAAAGATATCATGTTGCTGCAGACTGCCCAACAGATGGTTCCCACCCTTTACCTCATAAGTCTTTTCACCATTGATTACTATCTTACAAATTCCATAATTCAAGAGGTAGCGCTCAGCCAGTGTCAACAATGCAGCTAAAAGCACACCGATAGCTGTGATTATAGATGTAGTAGTTATTACAGCCACAATACTTCCCCCCTACTGAATATTAGCTATACCCGACAGTCCGATAAATGCCATTGCCATTATTCCTGTTACAATAAGGGCGAAACCAGGCCCTTGAAGCCCTTTTGGAACCTTAGTCTCATCTACTTTTTCCCTAATCCCTGCCAAAGCTACTATAGCCAGTGCCCATCCTATCCCACCACCGACACCATAGGCTAAGGACTGAAGAAAAGTATATTCCCTAATAACCATAAATAATGCTACACCCAGAATGGCACAATTTACGGTTATAAGAGGAAGAAATATACCCAAAGCATAGTATAAATTTGTCATAAATCTTTCCAGTATCATCTCTATCAACTGAACGAAAGCAGCAACTATAATAATAAAGACTATATATCGCAGATATTCTAAGCCTGTTGGCACCAATATATACTTGTAGACCAAAAAGTTGAGTATTGTGGTAGTCGCCATGACGAATATTACTGCCTGACCAAGCCCCCATGAAGATTTTAAATCCTTTGAAATGGACAAATAAGAACACATCCCCAAGAAATTGGTCAAGACAATATTACTGGTGAATATGGATGCAAAGAATATTACAATTGGATTGATATCCATAACAGCTGCCCCCTTTCTATACACTTTCTTTAGACTGTCGAGCCTGAACTACCCATATGATAGTTGCTAGTACAAAAAATGCGCTTGCTGGCATAACCATAATAGTCCATCTAGTCCACCATTCTCCTAAGATAGGTATCCCAAACAGTGTACCAAAACCCATCAGCTCTCGAATAACAGAGATAAACATCAATACCATCGTGTAACCCAAGCCCGACATTAGGCCATCAAAGAATGCAAGACCCGGTGGATTGCTCTGCCCATAGGCTTCACATCTTCCCATAATAATGCAGTTGGTGATAATTAGACCTACATAGGGACCTAGGTTTGCACTAACTTCTGGCATGTAGGCCTTGAGTACAATATCTACGATGATAACATATGAAGCAATGATCAAAGTCTGGACCATCATTCTGATCCTTGTTGGTATAACATGCCTTAGTGCCGAAACAGTCATGCTAGAAAAGGCAGTTGTAAAGGTAACTCCCAATCCCATTATCAAGGTATTGCTCATTAAGTTGGTAACAGCTAAAGCGGAGCATATCCCCAGTATTTGCCTTATAACAGGGTTTTCTGTCCACAAATCCTTTTCAGTAATTGCTTTTATTTCACTATTCACCTTTAATCACCACCTAAAGATATTCTTATCTTCTCTATTTTATTGTTTAAAATATCCAGTACTGAGTTGGACGTCAATGTAGCACCAGTGATCGCATCTACCTGCCCTGGCCTCGTAGATGAACTGTAGATTAATGGAGAGCCGTCACTATTGAGTTCAACGTCTCTAAACTGTTCTTTGAATTCCGGTTCTCCAATCCTACCACCAAGTCCCGGAGTCTCATTCTGCTCTGTAAAATCGATACCGACTACCTTCTTTAAGTCGGGAGTCAAAACCAAGATACCCTCAATCTCTCCCCACAAAGCTCCTCCTGCAAATGTAAAGCCATAGGCATCAGCTTGATTTCCTGCTCCTTTTGCTACATACACATCTTCATCGCCTATTTTTTCTACGTCAATCTTATCGTCATATATCCTTTCTATATCTTCAGCTGAAGCTTTCTCTGGTAAATCTATGTTAAATGCATATAGATGTGCCTTCTTTACGCTCAGTTCTTCATTCAACTCAATCGTAGGCTTAGTGATCTCATATATTCCTGATAGAATTCCGGTAAACACAGCGGTTATAACAAGCATAAACAACACATTAAACATAGGACTGTTTCTCATGCTGCCACCTTCCTTCTCTTGCTTTTAGCGTTCTTAGCTATACTATCCATAAGCGGAACAAAGGAATTGACTATCAAAATTGCAAACATAACTCCCTCGGGAAAGATGGAGAAGTTTCTGATGATAGATGCTATAATACCTACCAATAATCCAAATATGATCTTAACATCGCCCTGCGAAGGAGCGGATATGGGATCCGTAGCCATAAATACCGCTGCAAACAAGAACCCTCCTGACAAGACTGCCATCAGTGGATTTGCAAAACTTGATATCCCCATTAAAGAAAAAATGCTCTCTATACCCAACATACCCACCAATGTAGAAACCATGATCTGCCATGAAGCTGTCTTCTTGTATACTAGGTAAATAGCTGCCAGCACAATTAGGATGACACTGGATTCTCCTATAGACCCAGGAATATATCCCACTATAAGCTGCCAAATGCTATAAGGTATCGTTTCTCCAAGTTGAGCTAAAGTCATTGGTGTTGCTTGGGTAGCGGCATCAACTGCATCAGGCATCCACCTTGCAAAACCGCCAGGAAATCCTGAGAATGGTTTGACCCAGTCATTTGTCATAAATGTCGGAAATGAAACATAGATAAAGCATCTACCTACTAAGGCAGGATTAAATACATTGCGTGCAAAACCACCAAATACTTGTTTCCCAAAGGTTACTGCAAACACAATGCCTACTACAGCAACCCAATAGGGGATAGTTACTGGTAGAATAAGGGTAAACAAAAAGCACGTAACTAGTACTGAGTCTGATGGTCGAGAGCTTCTTGTTCTCTCAAATAGATGTTCTGTAATGACCCCAGCAATAGTCACTACCAGTAATAATGATAAAACCTTCCAACCGTAAAGATAGATAGAAAATATTATGATGGGTGTTAATGATATAAGTACTCTCCTCATCATAGGCTGTTTGCGTATCTTTTTAGCTGCAGTTAGGAACTCTTTAACGATATGTAATGACAAAAGAATCACCCCTCAATATGTTCTAATGTGCTTATTTGTAGGGCCCTAATTATGTTTATATGTGTAGCAAATTTAATATGCACATTAAAATATATAACCTAATGTGAGTTTTTCTAACACATATCCTTTGTTCAACACATAAATATTTCCATAATGACTATTTTCTCCAAAAACTATTCTTATCTTAGAATCCTCTTATATTTAATAATTTCTGTTGGTAAAAGGAAAAAACCGGCTATTTAGCCGGTTTACTAGTTATTGATTTCTTTCATATA
>JAWLDD010000253.1:0-4093 GCA_041686815.1 Candidatus Atribacteria bacterium
TATCATTGCTCTAAAATCCAAGGCTTTACTATTATGAAGAACGGATATTATTGTGGCTAGGTAGATCTGACCGGTACACAGAAATTCCCCAATGGTTATTAAGCCTCCTAACCCAAAGCTCATAGGCATCAATATCTTTTCCTCTTGGATGCTAGTAAGCTTTTTGATCCATTGATGATTCAGCTTTCGTAGAAATTTAGGTAACTGCATCTTTACCTTGCTATACTCTTCTCTCCGAGCGGCAAACAAATCCCTGATGTTAAACAGGGCAATTATGAATAGCAATATGACTATAATTATCTCGACCCATTTATCAAACCAGGGGATGTTGAGTTTGGCAAAAAAATCGAATAACAAGGTGCCCAAAAGGAAGTATGTGATGAATTTCCCGACAATAAAAGAAAACCCCATTTTCAATGCACTTATATTCCTAGCTGTTAACATAGAAAGAAAAAACAATAACATCGAAATTGAACAAGGATTTAACCCATTGATTAAGCCGGTAAATAGCACTCCAACTGTATTATATCCAACAAGTTTAGCTTCTTGGAAGGTTTGATCACCTTTCTCAGCCTCTATAAGTGGAGGGTTCATACCCAGTCCTTCCTCAATTTTGCTGATTAAGGATTCCTTGATGGCCTTTTCGCCAGATAGATAAGCATCACCTATAAATATAATAGGAACGGATTGCTCTTCTTCAGGAACTTCGTAAGCCTTAAAATACCTTTTGATTAGATCCAGGTTTTCTGTATCGCTTATATTAAGCTTTTTTATATCTATGTCCTTAATAGTATCCAAAACTTTTTCTACTTCTAGGCAGGAACTGCAGCCAGTAACATAAAAATACTGAAGAGTTGACACGCTAGATGATGATATAGATGATGAGTCCTGCAACAGATAGTCTTTAACTTTTATAAACTCGTCCTTTAATCGGTTTTCAATCTCATGCTGTCCTGACAAAAAAGAGTCACCGATGAAAACCATGGTCTGACTTTGCTTATCCTCAGGAACATCAAATTCGTTCAAATATTCTTCCATAAGCCTAGCGCTGCTATCATGAAAAATATTATACATCAGAATCTCTACTTCAATGCCCTCTTTATGTTCTCCCACTAGTCGATTGTAAAGCTCAATAAAATCCCCTTCAGGATCACAGGAACCACAGACATTTTCGTAAAAGTATACTATTGTAACCTTGGGATTATTTGACCGTGCTAAAGAACTAATAGGAAACAATAAAGACACTAGAAACAATAGCACTAATATTATCAAGCTAGCCTTTTTCTTGTCTTGTAATTTGCTCATGAAATATCCCCTTACAACGCTATTTTATAGTCGTCCTTTGCGTATGAGCAATTGATTATTTATTCATGGGTAATAGCTGAGCTGATTCAAACTTTAATTCAATGTCCTTCGTAGCATATACTGGTTCTGCAAGGGTAATTGTAAAGGAAATTATCTCATTGGATGGAACTTTAAATGGCCCTATTTTTCCATTACCAATTGCTCACCTGTTACAACATAAGAATCATTGCCAATGTCTACACGGTATTTTTCATTAGGGTTTGCTTCTCCCTTTAATTGTAAATATATCTGACCGCCTTTTAAAGTGGTTATATAAGCAGTTTGCCTGACAATTGTCTCCCTTGCACTAAAATAATTCCCTTGATCTGCATAGCTACGTCCTTGGTGGATATGCTCAGGGTAAATAGTCCACGTTCCATCATCAGATGCAACCAAGGTTTTCTCCGGCATTATCCGGAGCTCTCCAGATAATTTAACCTTTATAACAGGTAGGATTGTATCTTTGGGTTCATCTGGCAAGCTAATGACGAGATCGCTGCCTTCTTGTACCCATTCTAATTCCCCGGAATATCCGTCCTCCTGCACTTTGACAACACTAGTCATTAATCCGGAAAGCTTCAACTCTCCTGTTTCAGGCCAATTAATAACATGCAAGAATAGATCATGATTGTTTACTGTTATTTCACCCCAAGGTTGTCCTCCAAAGTGAGTTGCTGCTGCTCCTATTACTGCTCCCGGATGACGCTTAAGCCAATCACCAATTTCTCTCAATACATTTGCTTCAAATTCGACTATCGAACCATCACCGCGAGGTCCTATATTTAATAGATAGTTACCTCCACGTGCTGTTACACTGGCTAATCCAATAACAAGTTCTCTCACCTTTTGTTCAAAGTCATCCCGTACTTGCCAGCTTCGATAACCCCAAGTTGAGTGATAGATGGAGGCAGGGGTTTGCCATGGACCATCTAAGGTTTTCTCTGGCACTTGGTTATCTCCCAAAGTTCGAAAATCACCTATATTGTTGAAGATTCGGCTGTTTATTGCAGCTTGGGGCTGCATCTCACGAACGATATTTGTAAACTTTTGACTTTGTTGTTCCGTTGGTGAAGACATATCAAACCATACCTCAGCGATTGGTCCATAGTTGGTCATCAACTCACGCAATTGCCCTTCAATTATTGGCTCCATGGATTCGGGTATAGTATTACAGTTGTTTTTATCAAAGTTATGGCCCTGGTTCCAATCAACCAAGGAAAAATACAAACCAAATTTCAATCCTTGCTTACGACATTCATCTGCTAGTTCCTTTAACGGATCCTTTTTATACAGGGTGCTGTCCACAATATTATAATCTGTAGTAGATGTATCAAACATAGCAAAGCCATCATGATGCTTAGAAGTGATGACGATATATTTCATACCAGCTTCTTTGGCTAAAGAGCAAATTTCTTTGGGATTGAATTTTTCAGCTGA
Source organism: Candidatus Atribacteria bacterium (assembly GCA_041686815.1). Lineage (GTDB taxonomy): Bacteria > Bacillota > Clostridia > Caldicoprobacterales > UBA3941 > JAWLDD01. Next base: position 2,782 of record JAWLDD010000253.1, read on the forward strand.
AAAATTGTTGACCACCTTAAGATAATCTTCTTTAGGAATGTTAGCCCACATCTGAATCTGTTCGCTATAGCCTTCTGTGACTGGTTCGTTATTCCAAACTCCACCAAGTTCAGAATATATCCCCCAATGGATAAACATTCCGTATTGTAAACGCTGCCATGCAGCGATTCTTTCGTCCAAACTATACTCTACCCTTCCCTTTATGCCTTTAACTTCATTTTTTATTTGCTTCCCATTGTTATCATCATTAACACCGGTTGATTTACTCTCAAACATTATGCATATCCTCCATACTTTAACAGTGTTTACTCAGGGTCTTCTTCCGTTGCAAGTCGTACATCCCCTACAACATTTTACGAAAATCAAGATCCTTTTTCCCCGGGCATTAAGACAAAATACCCGGGGAATATATTTATTCAAATACCACCATTTGATGCCCTACAATTTCAGGAACTAGTACATGAATATACTTGCCATCATAGGAGAAAGGCAATTCTTTCATGGAAGGAGCGCAATATACCTTAGTAGGCTCTTTATCTAACAGTACTTTCAGCTGGATATTATATAATGGAATAATATCCTCAATGGTATCTATGCTTGCACATCTTCGTTCTGGAATATAGTGAAGAATATGAGCAATATATCTATCGTATTCAGGTTGGTAATTCAAGCTAATCTGAGCTGTAGTAGGTGCATTGGTCGCTATAAGCTTGTCATCCAGTAATAACTCTAAAGTATTTAATACAAGCTGTTTGTATACTCTCATCCCATGTTTATAGTACATGGAGAAAATGGGATGGGCAAAATATATCCCATTATTTCTGCGAGTGATAGCTGGGTAGTCACTTTCCTTCTCCACCGGCGTCTGGTTGTGAGAACAAAAATGCTTGTAACTTCGGTTGAAATAGGGGTTCCAGATATGTGCAAGGATTTCTGTGCCTTCCTCAGGCTTTACCCATAGACCTTGATCATACATGACATATTCTGTGTCTAGAATATTCTTACCTATAGTTGCCCCTGCAACTATATAGTCTGGCGAATATTCTGCATCTCCTACTAACTCAACACCTAAATCTTTAAGAATGAATTCATTTTCATCTCTATCCATTCCTGATTTATAGGAAGCCAATATTTTGCCACCATTATTTAAATAGCTCTCCACTTTCCTTCTTAAATCATTATCTAAAGTTATAACATCTGGCAGTATAATAACCTTATATCTGTCAAAATCCACATGATCATCTATAATATCGAATTGGTAATGGGATTCAGTAAGCATACGGAATACTCCTTGGATGGAGGGGTGCAATTG
>JAWLDD010000254.1:0-4084 GCA_041686815.1 Candidatus Atribacteria bacterium
TTACAAATGAAAATGACTGGCTTTTCGTGCTTGAGACAAGCTTCATAACATTTCCCCTTGTAAATTCCGTAATATGAATTTAAACCATTTTTAATGATAATGCAAAAAAGTATATATCTTTTTGTGTTAAGATGGTAGATGTATAGCTGTTTATAAAGCAAAAATCAATATCTTATGAAAAGGGAGGGTCGGTATGGGGAACATTTCATTATTTAAAAACAATACTGAACAAAAAGCACGAAAAAATGTACTTCTATATATAATCATTGGAGTTTTCTCTGTCTTAATCTTATCGTACATACTGATAAGCTTTTACTATAATACCCACTTTTTTATGAACACAATTATCAATGGAGTAGATACCTCTAATATGACAGTGGAGCAGGCAGAGAAGGCCATACAAGAAGAGTTTAGAACCTATTTTTTGAGCTTAGTAGGGCGAAATGATTTAACTGCTCAAATTAATGGCAAGGATTTCGATATACATGCTAGATTTGATGGTACCCTAGAGGATTTACTGGAGTCACAAAATAGTTTTTTGTGGATAGGTGCATTATTTAAAACTCCTATAATGGAGATTACAACTTTACCAGAATACGATGAAGATCTCTTAAGAGAAATAGTTTCAAGTCTCCCATATTTTAAGGAAGAAAATATAGTCGAACCTGTGGATGCATATATATCTGAATACAGCAAAGAAAATGGCTATGAAATAATTCCAGAAGTCTCTGGTACACTGGTTGACTTTGATATATTGTTCGAGGCAGTAAAAGAAGCAATAACCAATCTAGAGCCTAAAATATCTTTGGAAGAAGTTGACTGTTATAAGAAACCAAAAATAACTTCTGAGTCTCCAAATCTGGTTAGAATAGCAAAAGAATTGAACAAAATTGCAGGTGCTGAAATAACTTACGAGTTTGGTGAAGATATAGAGGTGTTGGATGGGACTCAGATAAGCCAATGGCTTTCTGTTTCTGAAGATGGCATTGTTGTCTTGGATGAATCAGGCGTGAAAGAGTTTGTGGATTACATTGGCAAGACTTATAATACCTTTGGCAAAACGCGAAAGTTTAAGACCTCCTATGGCACTACAGTAAAAGTCAGAGGAGGAGACTATGGTTGGTGGTTAAATAGATCTGAAGAATTGTCGGAGCTTACAGAACTGATTCTCGCTGGGGAAAAAGTAAAGAAGAAACCAGCTTATTATCAGACGGCTCAGCAATATGGAGATGATGATATAGGAAATACCTATGTAGAGGTTAATCTAACCGCACAGCATCTATTTTTCTATAAAGAAGGTAAGCTTATTCTGGAGACAGATTTTGTGTCTGGCAATGTTGCAAAGGGCCATGCCACACCACCAGGTACTTATGGAATCCAATATAAAGAGAGAAAAGCTACCTTAAGAGGAGAGGATTACGAAACCCCAGTTGAATATTGGATGCCCTTTTATCGTGGTATCGGATTTCATGATGCTTGGTGGAGAAATGAGTTTGGAAAAGAGATATATAAAACCAATGGATCCCATGGATGCATCAATATGCCCCCGAAAGCAGCGAAAATTATGTATGAAAATATACAACGAGGAGTGGCAGTTGTAGTGTATGAGCTACCTGGCACATAACAAACTAAGCAAATTCGTCAGCTTCATCAACAGTTTTACGCAAGGAAAGGTTAAACATTTTACCATTGCATATAGGGGATGCTATTCTTTTTGATAGGATGGCATCTTCTTTTCTATTTAGGGTAAAACCCTTGCAAGGTATATCCGATTTTAATATAATTTTAGTAAATAAATATTTCTACTAAGCATTTAAGACAACTCTAAAAAACTTGTTCCTCACCATATGGAGATAGAAATAAATTTCTATAACAACCTGAGATTCTTATGGCCGACAAATGATGAATATAAAAGAAGAAAGGGGTTGGGTACCTTGCAAGCTAAGGTTTCCAGAAAGGAGCGTTATATTTTCGCCTCTGGTGATTTTTTTGGCGGAGGAGCACAAATTATTATCAACTTTTACTTTTTAATTTTTTTAACCGATGTATTCAAAATAAGACCCTACTTGGCAGGTATTATAATATTCGTTGCTCAAGTTTGGGATGCCATATCCGATCCGATGATGGGCATAATTACCGACCGTACGCGAACCCGTTGGGGTAGGCGAAGGCCCTACTTTTTAATAGGGTTCTTTGGCATACTAGCAACCTTCTTTTTAATCTGGTATCCAATCTCCAGCCACAGTGAATGGGTACGCTTCTTCTATATGCTATTTGCATACCTTCTATACAAAACCGTTTCTACCATAGTTATGGTACCCTATTCGGCCATGAGTAGCGAAATCAGCATCGACTTCAAAGAACGCACCCTTATCAATGGCACCAGACTGGTTTTTTCTCAAGCCTCCAGCTTAATATGTGCAGTAGCTCCCATAGAAATCGTAAAGGCTTTTCCAGATCTGAGAACGGGATATATGGTCATGGCGTTAGCCTTCGGGTTCTTTTTTGCTATTCCTTACTTGCTGATGTTCCTATTTACCAAAGAGCGAGTAAATATTGAAAATGACGAAAAGGTCAAATGGTCATTAAAAGAATTCCTAGAACCTTTCCAAGTACGTGCTTTTCGTTTTTTAGTATCAATCTACTTATTTTCTTTTCTAGCTATGGATATCGTATCCACTATTTTTGCATATTATATGAACTATTATCTTAAGCGTCCTTCAGAACTGAATTATGTACTAGGAGCTTTACTTATTACCCAATTGGTCTGCGTACCCCTAGTCATTAAAGCTACATATCGTATTGGTAAATCAGGAGTCATTAAAAACTCCGTCATTATTTGGATGGTTGGCATACTATTTATGGCATTAATTCAACCCAATTGGCCAGACTGGGTTATCTATTTTACCGCTGTCTTTATGGGCCTGGGAGTGGCAGGCTGTGTGGTTATGCCATGGGTTATGTTCCCAGATGTAACAGATGTGGGAGAGATGGCCTTTGGCAGGCGAAATGCTGGTTCATTCAGTGGTATAATGACCTTGTCGAGAAAGACTTCTGCTGCCATCGGCATATTCCTAATATCAATTATACTAGAATTTGCTGGATACATAGAGCCTATGACCGCTGTAGAAAATGGTGTTTCTAAAACAATTTTGATGGAGCAACCGGATTCACTCATCTTGGCCTTAAAGATCATCATTTTGGTTATTCCCTTTATATTGTTAGGGATTACTTGGTTTCTTGCCAAGGGATATCCACTAGACCAAAAGGCTTCTGAAAAGATTACTCAATACCTGGAATATCAACGGGGCAATATAGCTGAAAAACCTGTTTCTCAAGAGGAACTGGAGGCTTTGAAGGAAACACTGATATAGTAGCTAAGTGTGTATTCTTTTACAACTCTTATGCTATTCTGATATGAAGGGTGGATGAGTCCATATGAAACCTGATATGAAGATAAAAATGGGAGCTAAAGGTTTTGCAGACATAAAATTGTTGGAACAGGGGCAATCAGTTGACGAAAGGCCAATTCACGATCTATGTGAATATATAAACTTAAGGCTGGACTGTGCAGATTTTCGTCTGGCAACTGTTTTGCGTTGTCTGTATAGCTATCGCCATCTATTATGTGATAATACACTTACCTTGATGGAAGAGACTACCCTAAATTTTAAGTATTTTATGGATGAGCCTGGCGATGATGATATGTGCTTCTGGTCAGAGAATCACCAAATACTATTTGCATCAGAGGCATTTTTAGCAGGGCAACTATATCCTAATAAGGTTTTTACCAATAGCTCTCTTACAGGCCAGCAGATGAAAAGGAAAGCCAAAGAACATATTTTGAGATGGTTGGAATATCGGTTTCGATACGGCTTTAGTGAATGGCACTCCAATACATATTACGAAGAGGACATTGGAGCTCTTTGTCTGTTGATTGACTTTTCACAAGACCAGGAAATTCAGATAAAATCTAAAATGATATTGGATCTAATATTACTGGATATGGCCATGCACTCATGGCAGGGGTTGTTTTGTGCAGCCAGTGGACGCTGTTATGAGAAACAAAAGAAATATCCTCTGC
>JAWLDD010000255.1:0-4060 GCA_041686815.1 Candidatus Atribacteria bacterium
CTTCATACGGCGAACTATATAATCAACCTGACCTATATAACCATATACAATACCCGCCTGCATACTTTCCACCGTATTTTTCCCTATTACATGATCCGGTTTAACAAGCTCGATTCGAGGCAACTTCGCTGCATATTGGAATAGGGCCTCAGTTGAGATTTTAATGCCTGTTGAAATGCATCCTCCAAGATATTCCCCCTGGGCGGAAACAGCGCAAAATGTGGTTGCTGTACCAAAATCAATGATTACCAAAGGACCACTGTAGGCTTCATAGGCGGCAATAGCATTAACTATTCTATCGGCACCTACCTCTTTTGGGTTATCAACTCGAATATTCATACCGGTCTTGATCCCCGGCCCTACTACCATAGGTTCAATCCCAAAGTATTTCTTGCACATAAATTCCAAAGCATCCATTAAGGTAGGAACCACCGACGAAATAATTATCCCCTTTATGTCCCTATTGGTCACCTTGCTATATCTGAATAGGTCCATAACCAGAATACCTAATTCATCGCCCGTCTTATTCCTATCCGTAGTTAATCTCCAGCTAGTCACCAGTTTTGGTCCACTGAACACTCCCAGAACTGCATTGGTATTACCTATATCGATTACTAAAACCATAACGACTTACACCTTCCTGTAAAAATATGGGCAGGGAAACCTCCCTGCCCGTTTTACCTATCAATTTACTAAAAATCACTCTTATACAGTTTCCTCAGCGCTTGAATAATTGGCGTTATAATCAGGACGGCGGCAATTGTCTCCGGAACCCCGTTTGGTATTGCAACTCCATATATCACAGCTTTGCCTACCATTGATGGTTCAACATTAAACATCTTTGCCAATAGGTCCTTGTACAATAGATAGGCCATACCCAACACCCCAATGGTGTTTGTCAAGGTTCCTATGGCAGAAGCTACCATAGTACCTAAAGCTATTCTCTTTTGACTGTTTCCCTTTGAAAGCTTCTTTATAGCCTGAAAGGAATAGTAGCTAGTCAAGGCGATAGCCAGTCTGGGTAATATTGAAACCATCGGATTCATAAATGCTACCGACAGGATACTTGGTTGAGTAAAGGCACGGTACATGCTGAAACCACCAAATATTAAGCCTATGAATAGTCCCACTATAGGACCTTCGACTATGGCACCTATTATAGTTGGTATATGCATGATAGTCACTTGCACCGGCAGAAAGGGTAGCTGAATAATCCCCAGTCCGCCAAATTCCAACATGATCGATATACCACCCAACATACCAATAACCGCTAATTTGCGTGTCGTAAACTTCAAGTGACATACCTCCGTTCAAGTTCCTAATGCGGATACCTGACAGCATCAACGTATTAGATTCTTATTTCTTCTATAGTCCAACTCCATCCGGATGCCAGCCATAGATTTATGGTATTTATCATACCAAAAAGACGTGGTAAATTCAAGAAGTTTTTATTAGTCCATGCCCTGCATCGAAGGCTTATCGGAAACTTTTAGCCTGTCCAGTACAAAGGTCAAAAATATACAAACAAGAAATATTATTCCCATCATAACAAAGGGTAGTTCCTCTGATACGGAAGCGAGTAAACCTCCTATATAGCCAAAGGGCGCTGTTATGGCAAACAGCATAACGTGGAGGATAGACATAGTTTTTGCTCTTTCCCTGTCACCTATAGCATTGGCTAAGATGGATTCCACAAGGGGAAAGGATATGGCCGTCCCCAAAGCCATAAATACAGTGGATATGATTAGCACGATGTAACTCCTGTCAGGAGATACAACCAAGAGCAAATTGCTTATAATTAGGGAAACAAAGGAGCCTAGAAGAGGTTTTTTAAAACTCATTCTTCCGAGTATGGGCATCACAAATAATAAGACCAAAAGCATTATGCCCGATTGTATCATAGGGAAAAGAGCTATGCTGCCCTGACTAAACCCCAGCTTATTTGTCAGGAGTATAGCAAAAAAATTGGTTCTGACAACGGTATAAATATTAATAAATACAGATAATAAAAAGGCTATTATGGTAGAGGGTGTTGCCAATAGCTGCGTGGCAGCTTCCTTATAATCCTTTAAGCTGTCAAAAAAGCTCGCATTCTTAGATTCCTTCATCCTAATGAGCCCTTGTTCAGTTTCATGGACCAGAAAATTTCTAAAAATAAACATAAAGGTCATGGAAAAGAAAGCAAAAAAATAAAGTCCCCTAACGGCGGGTACAAGCTGGTATCGGGCCACAAAAAATCCCGCCACCGGAGCCACAAACCCAGATAATATCCCCGCAATCTGCATCCAGGTAAATACATGAACCCTTTCCCCCGGTGGAGTGTCCTCTACAAAGAGACAGGTCCATGATGTATGAACTACCCTGACGGCGCTGTTTATAATAGCAGCTATCAAAAAATAGTAAAAGTTCTGGGCCATAGCCCAAATTAAGGTGGGAATGCTCCAGCTTATGATTGCAAATAACAGACTTGTGCGCTTTCTCCCAAGTTTGTCCGTTATATGACCGCCAACCAGTGAGAAAAACATCTGAAATATCAGGCCGACAGAAGCTATCAGGCCAATCTCCTTTTCAGTGCTCCCTAAAGCTGCCATGTAAACGGAAGTATAGGTAATAAACAAGTTGTAGGGTATACCCCATAAGGGTTCCATCATAAGACAGGCTCTGGCGTTTCCCTTAAAGCCTTTAAGTATGTTCCCTGTCTCCCGCAATTGACCCCTTAGTCTTCTCTCAACCATGTATCCAACCCCCATAAATCATACAGTCTTTGCTAAAAACACACGGATACAATTATAGCATAAAAGGTCTGCACTTGCGAGATATAAAAGCTTAATATAAAAATAGGTCCAGAGGCCCTGTTTTATAGCCTCTGAACCTAATATCTTATACCGCATTTAAGAACTTGTATTGAGCTTTGTATAGATTGTAATAAATCCCCTTTTTCTTAATCAGTTCATCGTGATTTCCTGATTCAAGTATTGTGCCCTCATCCACAATCATAATTCTATCGGCATTTCTGATGGTGGACAGCCTATGGGCAATAACAAAGGATGTTCTGCCCTTCAATAGCTGAGCCAACCCTTGTTGTACCAGAATTTCAGTCTGTGTATCTATGCTGGAAGTAGCCTCGTCCAGAATTAGTATCCTGGGGTCTGCCAGTAATGCCCTGGCGAAAGAGATCAGCTGTTTTTGACCTTGAGATAGTCTGGATCCTCTCTCCTTTACTTCGGTGTAATATCCCTTTTCCATTTCAGATATAAAGCCGTGGGCATTTACAACCTTGGCTGCATTCATTACCTCCTCGTCAGTTGCATCCAGTTTCCCGTATCTTATGTTATCCATTATTGTACCTGAGAAGATAAAACTGTCCTGGAGCATAACACCCATCTGTTTTCTAAGGGAATTTAGGGTCACACCCTTTATATCGTGGCCATCTATAAGTACCCTTCCTTTAATGGGATCATAGAAGCGGCTTATTAAGTTTACAATGGTGCTCTTTCCTGCTCCTGTAGGTCCAACCAGGGCTATGGTTTCACCGGGTTTTACCACAAAATCGACACCTTTTAATACCGGTTTATCGGGATCATAATAAAACTCCAGATCCTCAAACCTGACTTCGCCTTGGATATCAGGAATTGGATAAGCGCCTTCTTCATCCTTGATGTCAGGCTTTGTGTCCAGTAGCTCAAATATCCTTTCAGTGGAAGCCATGGCCATTAAAAGGGAGTTATAGAAATTGGCAAGGTTGTTGATAGGCTGCCATATCCTCCAAACATACCCAATAAATGCAACCAAAACACCCACGGAAACAGTACTGCTATCTAAAGACCCAATGCCAAATATATATACCAAAGCTACACCAAGGGCCCCTATCAATTCTATGCCCGGCCAGAATAGATTGTTTAGCTTTATGGCATCTATCCAGGTGGTAAATATATCGCCGCTCAACTCGTTGTATAATTGCCTGGTCTCAGGCTCTCTAACGAAGGCCTGGGTAACCCGCATACCGGCCAAACTCTCATGCAGATAGGCGTTCATATTGGAATTCTTTTTTCGAACCTCC
>JAWLDD010000256.1:0-4052 GCA_041686815.1 Candidatus Atribacteria bacterium
ATTATATAGGATGGTGTGGCTTTGGATATCTTGACTACGATAGGAGTCAGAAAGAAATCTATTTTACCTTAAAGAGCAAATATTGGGGCCAGGGATTTGCAACGGAGGCATCAAAGGCTCTTATAGAATATATTTTTAATGAGTTGAAACTTGAAAAACTAGTGGCGGTAGTGAAGCCAGAGAATAAGGCTTCTCAGAAAGTTATTGAAAAGCTTGGTTTTAAACACGAAGGTGTAGTTAAAAATGTACCACAAGAGTTCAGTTTTTATGAAGGAGAATTGTATTACACCTTAACAAGGTGAGAGCATTTTACAGAGCGATGTTTCAGTTGGATATTTCACTATATAAATAAGATAATATTCAAAATTTGTTTTAAGGGAGAGATTATGTGCAAAAGTTAGCATTTTTATTTCCTGGACAAGGATCTCAGTATGTAGGCATGGGAAGGCGGCTGTTTAAGAAATTTAAAGTAGCTCAAAAAACCTTTGAAGAAGCCAGTGACATATTAGGATTCAGTATGCAAGAGCTTTGTTTTTACGGAAATTCAGATAGACTGAACCAAACAGAAAACACTCAGCCTGCTATCTTAACTGTTAGTATCGCTGCCTATAGAGTTTATATGGAAGAGTTAGGAATGAATCCTAGCTACTGTGCTGGACATAGTTTAGGAGAGATTTCTGCATTGACTTGTGCTAAGGCAATAGATTTTTGCAGTGCATTAAAACTTGTCAAGCAAAGGGGGCGATTTATGCAGGAGGCGGCTAATATAGGCTCGGGGGCTATGGCTGTAATTAGCGGTATAGGTTCAGACATAATAGAAGACGAGTGTGTGAGACATTCTATAGGAAGAAATATAGTTGTTATATCAAACTATAATTCGGAGGATCAAATTGTGATTTCTGGAAATAGTGATGCAGTACATAGTGTTGTAAAGGAAATAAAAAATAGAAGCGGTGTAAGGACTACTTTGTTGAAAGTAAGCGCCCCCTTTCACACACCAATAATGCACCCGGCGGCGGAGAGTTTTAAAGAAGAATTGCAAAAATATTCTTTCTGTAATCCAAAATATCCTGTGATTTCTAATGTTGACTGCCGACCATATACAAACAAAAATGAAATAGTGGAAAAGCTTGTTAAGCAAATGTTGATGCCTGTTAGATGGCAAGGTTGTATAGGATACTTAATGAGTAAAGATGTTAATACTGTATTAGAGATTGGACCAAAAAGTGTATTAATAAATTTAATCAAGGGAGGCAGACATAGCATAAAGGCTTTTCCCTTTGAGAATCCAGACCATGTGGAGAAAGTAAAAATGGATTCATATTTACAAGATGCTACAAAATACATTCCGAACATTATCACTAAGTGCATGGCTATGGCAGTGGGTACAAGAAACAGCAACTGGGACGATGAAACGTATCATAAAGGTGTAATAAAGCCCTATAGAAAAATAAAGCAGCTATATGAAGAGATTGAAAAAAAGGAGATGTTTCCAGACTTAATTCAGATGAGAGAATCCTTGGAAATGCTAAGATTAATATTTGAAACCAAAAAAATAAGTATTGATGAACAAGTAGAAATATTTGGAGAAATATTTAAAGAAACTGGAACGATGGATCTTTTTACAGACTTTCAAGTGAAAAACTACATAGGTTAGGGGTGGATTATATGAGAAAAAATGTAAAGTGTGTAGTATGGGATTTAGATAACACTATTTGGGATGGTATTTTACTAGAGGATGAAAATGTAGAATTGAGAAAAGAAGTTATTGATATTGTCAAAGAACTTGACAATAGGGGAATTTTACAATCCATTGCCAGCAAAAATGAGTACAGCATCGCAATCGAAAAAATGAAGGAGTACCATATTGATGAGTATTTTCTTTATCCCCAAATTAACTGGGATTCTAAGTCATCATCAATTGACAAAATTACTAGACTGTTGAACATTGGAAAGGATACTATAGCCTTTGTTGACGACCAGATTTTTGAAAGAGAAGAGGTTAAGTTTTCAAATCCAGAAGTATCATGTATTGATGTGTTAGAATTAGATACAATCTTGGATAGGCCTGAGATGACCCCCCAATTTATTACAGAAGATTCTAAAAAAAGGAGACATATGTATCTCAGTGAGATTAAAAGGAAGAAGATTAAAGAAGATTTTAAAGGGTCAGAGGAAGATTTTTTAGCATCATTAGAGATGAATTTTAGTATTTCCGATGTTAATGAAGAAGATTTAAAGAGGGCAGAAGAGTTGACGGTAAGAACTAACCAGTTAAATACTACAGGTTATACATATTCCTATGAAGAATTGGATGCTTTTAGAAAGTCAGATAATCATATGCTTTTAATAGCTGAGTTAAAGGATAAATTTGGGGAATACGGTAAAATTGGAATTACCCTAGTAGAATGTAAGGATGATATATGGACAATTAAACTACTTCTCATGTCTTGTCGCGTAATGTCAAGGGGTGTTGGAAGTATATTACTTAATCATATAATGAATCTGGCTAAAAAGAAGAATGTTAAACTACAAGCAGATTTTGTAAAGACAGATAGAAATAGAGCTATGTATGTTACCTATAAATTTGCTGGTTTTAAAGAAGTATATCAAAATGGCAACTTCTTATTATTAGAAAATAACTTGGAGCATATTCAGAGTTTCCCTCATTATGTAAATATTTCTACCAAGTTTAGTGTTTAGATGTATCTATCAAATTGAATTATTAAGAATAGCATTAATATGTGGGCTGAAAGGAAAAGGAGGAGATCGGATGCATAGCGGGGAATACTGCAAAAAATGCGTATTGAAATCAAGCAATCCGGGAATAGTGCTTGATGTAAATGGGGTATGCAATATATGTAATAATACTGAGTACCATAGTTTTTATAAGAATTTTAAGAATAGTATAAAGTACTATAATAAATTCAAGATAGATATGAGTTCAAGGGATAAAAATAGGAAATACGACTGTATAGTAATGTTTAGTGGTGGAAAGGACAGCATTAATATTTTGCATGAACTCACTAAAGAGCATAATTTAAGGGTATTAGCTTTAACCATTAACTTACCATTTGAAAGTCAAACATCAAAGGAAAATATAGAAAAAGTAATTTCAATACTTGATGTAGATCATATTTCATTGACACCTTCAACAAGTGGTTATATGGAATTAATGAGGGCAATCTTCACCCAAAAACAGGGAGATAGAATTCTAAATGTTGATGGTTTTACAAAATACAAGCATCTTTCCCCATGTATTGCTTGTACAAGTTTTATTAAGATAATGTCATGCTTTGTTGCAGAAAAATTTAATATACCCTATGTATTGTATTGTGCTGATCCTGGACAAATGGCCAATCTACCAATAAATATAGAAAATGCGATTGGATCAATGAAGTCAGTGTTTGAGGTTGATTTCATTAATAAAGTATTTAATGACGACATAGATAAGTTGGATTCAGAGAAAAATGCAAATGCACCTATAGTTATTTATCCATATATAGCGATTCCGAATTATGATCCTCATAGGATAATTTCGAGACTAAAGGCATTGGGGCTATATGATTCTACACCACAGGAAGGTCACTGTCAATTATGGTCATTATTAAACTATAACGCTATAAAGAAATACGATAGCCCATTCTATATCCTAGATTATGCATATAATATTAGAAATGGCAAATTGGATAGAGATAATACCATTGAATTTCTAGAAGAATTTAAAAATATGATGCTTAAGGTTGGAGAGGGAAGCTTAACCTCAAAGGATGATGTGCATTTAAAAAATATATTAAAGAATGTATTTACTACAAAGGGAGAGTATGATTATACCTACAATAATATACTGAAAATGAGTGAGATAGCCAATAAGTTGGACATTTCCCTTAGTGAGATTTGATGTCAAGGAGTTGATAAGGGCTGATGGAAAGTGTGATAATATGGAGATATATGCAATTAAAAGTAACTATCGGATAGACTCCCACTTATTTAATACACTAATTAGCTTTCTTTCCTCTGAAGAAGGAAAGAAAGTAAAAACATATCTAAAA
>JAWLDD010000257.1:0-4021 GCA_041686815.1 Candidatus Atribacteria bacterium
ATACTCTTTCAAGAGAATTCACGTTTATTCCTCCTCATTTATATATAATAATTTAACCTTATTAAATTCAAGGGAACACGATTTAGTTTTCCTACCTGAACTCTACCATAACAGGATGTCACATTTATATCATTTTATTTTGAAAAATTGTAATCTCTTACTTAATGAATATTTGGTATAATATAAAAGGAGATACAAGGACAAAGAGATTTGTAATAATGGTTTAAATCATTTGTCTAGTGTTATATATAGTTGGAGATTATATTATCCATTGTATCCATAAAATGGTCATCGGTCTTTGCATAAGATGTATTGCATACTATCCCAATTGGTCACACTAAAATCGAAGGGAGCTGGAGTCTATGGATCGAAACTTGGCAGAGATATTTTACCTCTACCACAGTGGGTTTGCTATCAGGATCAGAAACTGCCTGTTGATTTTTGATTACTATCTGGACATATGCGAATTCGGACATAAAGGGATGGATAAAGGCACTATTTCCCATGAAGATCTTAAAAATGTGGATTCGGTGTATGTATTTGTATCCCACAGCCATGACGACCATTACAATCCCATTGTATTTGACTGGCAAAAGGTAAACAGCAATATCCATTATTTCCTCAGCTTTGAAGTGGAGCCTCCAACCCGGGACTTAAGATATCATAATATGTATCCATATGAGGAATACAAGGATGATACTATTTCAGTCAAGACCTATGGTTCTACGGATTTGGGAGTATCCTTTTTGGTAGAAATTGATGGGCTGAGGATTTTCCATGCCGGTGACCTTAATTGTTGGTATTGGTACTACGAATCCACTCCTGAGGAATTGGAGGAGGATGAAGGAAAGTTCTTAAAGGAAATGGAGAAAATTAGAGGTGAGACCATAGATATAGCTTTCTTCCCTGTTGATCCCAGACTAGAGGAATACTATTATATGGGAGGAGAATACTTCATAAAGATCTTTAGCCCAAAGCTGTTTATTCCTATGCATTTTGGACGAAAATATGGCATTATAGATGCCTTTGCTGAAAAGGTCAAAGAACTGCCCACAGAGATAGCTAGACTATCCCATCGGGGTCAGAAAATCATATATGACGAAGGGAGATTTTTATCATGAAGTTTAAAATTGCACACACCAATTTTAACGTAATGGATCTAGAAAAGAGCGTTAATTTCTACAAGGAAGCATTGGGTCTTGTTGAGCTTAGGAGAAATGAAGCTGCAGATGGTAGCTTTACCCTGGTATTTATGGGGGATCAGACCACCGAACACCAGGTAGAACTTACATATTTAAGGGATAGAAAAGAACCTTATGACTTATCAGACAACGAGATTCACCTAGCTTTTGTAGTAGACGATTTTGAAGCTGCATACAACCATCACAAGGAGATGGGGTGCATTTGTTTCGAGAATAAATCCATGGGTATCTATTTTATAGAGGATCCAGATGGCTATTGGATAGAGATAGTTCCGCAAAGAAGATAAAATAATATTATAAAAAAACAGAGTCGGCTGTTCAAGGCCGACTCTGTCTATATATACCGCAAAGTTATCCGCGTCCACAGCCCCCGCAGGTTTGGCAGCCTGTGTGGTGAGAGTTACCACTATGACATCCACATCCACCGCAGCCTCCACAGGCTGCTATTTCTTCCACAGGGGTTTGACATCTTGGACAGCGGGTATTTTCTTCTTCGTCAAAGAGTGCCCTGCAATTTGGGCATTCTACATGCATCCATTCATCCCCTCTTTTTATTTTTGATAGTTAACAGAATACATATAGTATTATACTATATAGGCCATGGTTTAGGGAAGGCGTTTATTATCACCAGCACATTATTATAGGATGAACTAGCACAATGAGTTAGTTTAAAGTTGTATAAATTGACAAAGATAATGGTCCACATTAGAATATAGTCGAGATATATGAATATTGTCCAGGACAATTAATAGATGATAAAAATGGGGAGGTTTAATGATGGAATACTATCGGGTAAGAATGCTCCATGAGGATGTTAAAAGTAGCAATACCAATATACCTTTACCGCAAGGCTATTATTTCCGGAATTTTAGAGATGGAGACCAGGAAACATGGGCAGAGATTGAGACAGCAGCAGGCGAATTCAATAGCAAGGACAAAGCCCTACAGCGATTTAACGATGAGTTTAAAGGTTTTGAATCGGAACTGGAATCCAGGTGCTTTTTTCTGTGTGACAGTAATGGGCAAGCTATTGGGACAGCAATGGGATGGTATGGCAATGATTATAACGGAGAGACAATTGGCAGGCTGCACTGGATAGCTATCTGCCCAAGCCACCAGGGCAAAAAACTGGGCAAACCTCTGGTAGCCAAAGCCATAAAGCGAATCCAACAGTCCCATGATAAGGCCTATCTGACTTCTCAGACCACCAGCTGGAAAGCCATTAACATGTACCTTGATTTTGGTTTTAGACCTTTGTATACATATTCCGACTGCGAGAAGGCTTGGGAGTTACTAGCCCATAAGCTAAAGCATCCAGCACTAAAATAGGAGTACAAGTTTTATCCAGTTTATGCACCTTGACATTAGGTAGAGGCTAGGATACCATGAAGACGATGCTAAATGCAATATCAATTATAGAGAGACTTAAATATAAGGAGTGGTTTTATGTTGGCAATAGGTAGCGACCATGCTGCATTTAGATTTAAAGAAGAAATCAAAAAATACTTAGACGAAAAGGGTATAGCATATAAGGATTTTGGTACCTACTCTGAAGAGAGCACTGATTATCCTATCTATGGAGAGGTAGTAGCCAATGCTGTAGCCAGTGGAGAATTTGAAAAGGCTATATTGATCTGTGGCACAGGTGTAGGGATTTCCCTAGCAGCTAACAAGGTAAAAGGAATCCGTGCTGTTGTATGTAGTGACTGTTATACAGCAGCTATGTCTAAAAAGCATAACAATACCAATATACTGGCATTAGGAGCAAGGGTTGTTGGTATAGATCTTGCCAAGATGATTATAGATAGTTGGTTGGAAGCTGAGTTTGAAGGCGGTAGACATCAAAGAAGAGTAGACATGATTACCGCTATAGAAGAAAAGAATTTATAAAATAGGACCTATGTTCTCTTTGTAAAAATAGAGCATAGGTTTCTTTTGTTTCAAAGTATCGGAATATATTTACCTTATTATAATTATATACAGTTTTATCTTAGAGATATTAGAGAGACATTGGAATATAGGGTTCTCTACAAATTGTATAAGGAGGAGTGGCAAGATGAGAAATTATACTATATTAAGGAGACTAGAAAAGCCAAAAGGGATGGTAAAAGCAGTACTTGACACCGATACCTTCAATGAGATTGATGATCAATATGCAGTAGCATACATGCTAAAATGTCCTGAAAAGTTTGAAATAATGGCTTTTCATGCAGCTCCTTTTTCAAATGAGAAGGCAGATAATCCGAAGGAGGGTATGGAAAAAAGCTATGATGAAATAAAGAAAATCCTAGGGCTGATGGGCAGACATGATCTATTTGATATAGTCTATAAGGGTTCTGAATCCTATCTGCCAAATGAAGAAACCCCTGTAGCCTCCCCCGCAGCTGAAAATCTGGTACGACTGGCTAATGAAATACCAGAGGGAGAGCTCCTATACATAATAGCCATTGGCGCTATAACCAACGTTGCATCTGCACTGCTGATGGATCCAACAATTAAGGATAAAATAGTAGTTGTCTGGCTGGGAGGCAATGGTTATCATATGAATCATAACCGTGAGTTTAATCTTGCCCAAGATATAGCAGGGGCTAGGGTGTTATTTGGCTGTGGAGTGCCCGTTGTCCAGCTTCCCTGCGCAGGTGTCGTTGACAAATTGACTATCTCTCAGCCGGAGCTTGAATACTGGCTAAAGGGTAAGAATGCTCTGTGCGATTATCTTGTGGACATAACTATAAAAGAGGCTAAGATACATAGCAATATCCCTACCTGGACAAGGGTTATATGGGACATATCAGCAATTGCCTGGTTTTTAGATGATG
>JAWLDD010000258.1:0-4020 GCA_041686815.1 Candidatus Atribacteria bacterium
GTTATTTCATATAATTCCCTTTAGTTATATTTATAGATGGTATATAATAAATGTAATAAATATACTATACAACAATGAACTCATCAATGATTTTAGGTGATATAATGAGCGTAACAATTCGAGACATAGCTAGAATCGCCGGAGTTGGGATTTCTACCGTTTCAAGGGTTATAAACAATAAAGGCTCAGTCAGCGAAGCTACGCGTAAAAAGGTAATGGACGTGGTCAATGCCTATAACTTTACCCCCAATAACAGCGCTAGAAATCTAAAGGTGGTCGGTTCCAAAAATATTGGCTTGATGGTAAAAGGGATTACCAACCCCTTCTTCAGCAAGATGATACCGGTGATAGAACAAGGAGTTGCACTTAGGGGTTATTCCCTCATAGTCCATAACGTTGGAAGCAACGAACATGAGCTTGACGTTGCTATTCGAGAGGTCCAAGACCATAACCTGTGCGGTGTCATCATCATGGGGGGCACATACGACTATACTGAGGATGAGTTTCGTCAGCTGTCCATACCTTGTGTGCTGGTAACCATATCAGCCTGTGACGAAGTGGACGAAAACCTGTATTCCAGTATACGGATAGACGACGAGGAAGAGGGATACAAAGCCACCAACTACCTCATATCCTTGGGCCACAGGCGAATCGGTTTCCTGTATCGCGCTCCTTGGGAAAGCCTTACACCCAACTATCTACGATATAAGGGATATCTCCGAGCTTTAGAGGAGAACGGCATACCCTTCGATCCCGAACTTGTAGCCACCAACTATGCAGCAGATGATTCTGGATATGAAGTTGGGTTTAATCTTATGAAGCAGCTGTATATGCGAAATAGGGATATGACAGCAGTCTTTGCCTTCGCAGATATACTTGCCGTAGGTGCAGCAAAGGCGGTGTTCTCCATGGGCCTTAGCGTTCCCGACGATATATCAATAATAGGCTTTGACGGTATTGAGATGGCGGAGTATTTTCATCCCTCCTTGGATACCATCTACCAACCTGCCAAGGAAATGGCCCTATATAGCATAGATATACTATTCGATGTTCTAAATGGAGGCAAGAATCAACACATTGTCTATGATTCAGTGCTACTGAAACGAGGATCATGCAGAAGGATATCTTTAAGCAAAATAGCTGAAAACCGATAAGGTAGGATTTTGTTCCTACCTTATTTTAATATACCTTATTTAGATTCAGATGCCTAACCAGCTCTGTAGATTCGCAGACCTGCAGCTTACCCTTATCCAGTTTCCAGTACTGTGCCCGACAGGGAGCTTTCGATATTGCGTCTACCAGGTCTCCATGACAAGTTAGAATAAATATCTGATGGGTTTTGGATATATCTGAAAGAATCCCTATGGATTGACTTAGGTGAAGGCTATCAAAATTGGCAAAGGAATCGTCAATTATTATAGGCAGGTTAGGCTTTATATCCGTTATACGGCTTAGTCTCACCGACAGATAGAGCTGTTCCCTAGTTCCGCGGCTCAACATATCCACTGTTTGAGCATCTGCATCAGAGCTAAGTATGGCCTCAAAGTCCGATTCCAATAAAGGCTCTGAAGGCAGTATCCCAGTATATTCGCCACCTGTTATTCTACTAAACATGCTGCCAGCACTACCCATGATATTGTCCTTCATACCCTCCAATAGGCTTTTCCCCGTCTCTCTCAATAGAAATGCTGCTGTCATGTTAACAGCATACTGTTCAGCCAATACTTTAAGCTCTGACCTGCCATTGTCAATCTGCTTTTGACCTTGAGCTAAGTTCTCAACAGCTGCCAGGTCTTCAAGCTCATCCTCCACCTTCTGTATGCCCTCCCTTAACCTATCCAGCTGCTCACTCTTTGACTGCTGAGTTCTAGTCGCATCCAAGTATTCCTTCTCAACCTCTTGGATGGAGGCATAGGAGTCACAGAGTTTTTTAAATTCATCCCAAAGATTAGATTCCTGGCCTAATAGAGGCATAAAAGCTCGCCTTATACCATCGGATGCCATTGAACTCAATATGATTTGAGAAATTCTCTCCAATTCATCTCTTATCTTGTTAAACTCTACAGCCTTCTGGCTTCTATCTATGAATAATGCAACCTGTCTATCAAATCCTTGGCTATGAATTTCTTGTACCTGCGTTATAAGGATAATTTCTCTTTTGATGGCATCAAGTTTTTGTTCTAGATTCTCCACTTCTTCTGATACTCTAAGATGGTTGTTCCATAGCTCAAGTATTGATGCTATGCTATTCCAGTCTTCCTCTAAACTGTTAATGTCGGTTCCCAATGTACTAATAGCGTTTTGAGTGAATTGGCAAATAAACTCTCTGTATCTATGAAATTGCTTTTCTATATAACCCTTATTATCATCCAAATCCCGGGATATTCTATAAAGCTCCCTAATCCTGTCTTGAATATCCCTTATCCTCAACAAGTGTCCTGGAAGTACGCTATAATGGGCTTCAACCGGTAGACCTAGAGTTTTCTTGTATCCCTCCAGTTTATCCCTTATTATGCTTATCCGGGATTCCAATTCTTCTATTATCTTGTGCTCTGCTTGCATCCTGGCCTTTCTTGTTTCCTGTTGATCCTTCTGCTGCTTGATGATATCTCCAGCTTCCCTATTATCCAAAAAGGCCATAGTTGTGTAGATCCCTATTCCTACAATGCCTCCAAAGCCTATGAATGCTCCAAATAAAGGATTCAAAAAGGATAGACCGATGCCCAAAAGGGTAAATATCATGGCCAACCAGAAATATCTATTCAAGCCTATCTGGGACCTGTTTCTCCTTGGTACTGACCTTTGAGCCTGAAAGGCATCATGTTCTTCCCTTAGCCTCTTTAAATTGTCAACATGATTCTTTCTTTGAGATATTAGATCCCTACACTCCTCCACCAAATCTATGAGCATGCCATGTTCTATACTGTCGGTATTTATATCGGCAATAGTATTTATATGATCTTCATTCCATTGCCCATTGGCTTCCTTGATCCTAGTAAGCAAATCCTGTTTCTTGCTGCCATACTCCTGCCTTAGCCTGTAAAGGCTGCGTATTCTCTCCTGTACGCCAGAAATTCCAGCTATAAGGGTGGTCATCTCATCCTTTTTATCCAACAACAATTTCCTAGTTTCTAGTGGTATACCCAGTTCAATACCCTTATCTATAAGGCCATCCGATATGGAGACATATTCATTATACAAGGACTCTATCTTATCCAGCTCATATTGGGTAGGTGCACCATCCCATTGGTGCTCTTCTCGATAGGATAGTTCACTTTCAAGGTCTTTTATCTTCAAATAGTTGCCATAATTGGTCTTTATGATGTCCAACCTAATTAAATGGCTATTCAGTTGCTCTATTTCCTTGGATATCTCCTTCACTTGACCTTTCATCTCAACTAGGTCTTGCTGCTTTTGTCCATATTCAGCTACTTGGGACAAGCCCTTTTGCTTAAGCCTTCGCCCCCGTTCTATGTTGCTGTAATGGGGCTTGAATTGTTTTACCTTTGGGCTCCCTCGCTTACCTCCGATTTTGTCAGCTTCCTTGTAAAAGTCCTGTTCCAGCTGGGGAATAAGCAGCATATCGCTAAAACCTGCGCCTAAAAGTATGGATTGAAGCCTTCTTCTGTCTTCGCTGCCCAGACTTTGACTTCTATTGAGTTCGTCCAATGTAATGGTAAAAAGGCACTGATAGGTGAAATCATCCAATACAAAGAGCTCTTGGGCAGAACTATACTCCCTACCTTGCCTTTGCCCCTTGAAAATCCTCTTGATGATGGGCTGACCATGGCCGCTAAGGCTTAGGTTATAGACATCCCCAGTACCTAGCTTAACATCGGCCTCAACTTCATACTTAACTGCTGCGGGAGGTAATCCTCCTCCTTTTGGAAAGCCATAACCCAAAAACTTGAGGACCTGCATTAAGGTAGATTTGCCGGCTCGATTGAGTCCTCCTATTACCACTATACCAGGATGAATACTGTCCAGAGTTTGGTTTCTCAGTATTCCAAAATCCCCTAT
>JAWLDD010000259.1:0-4017 GCA_041686815.1 Candidatus Atribacteria bacterium
ATCGTATATACTATGATTAATAGCTTTTTATCGAAAAGATTGTATAAGGATGTCGACTATTCTATCTTTAAACAAGCTGCAACTTTCGCATTTTACATTAGTTACAACTGATTTATTCCGGTAAAACCAATTATTTAGCTCTGATATTTATCTTCTAGAAGGACTCCTACCTCTTTTACAGTTAAAAGAGTCATCTTGTTATGTATGATATATACTCAAAAGTAATGCGAATACATAAACAAATTCTCACCAGTCTTATCCATCAGCAAATTAAGATGTTGAAAGCTCATCATGCACGATAATTTTTATCTCACCCATTGTTTTTTCACATAACTCTAATGCCTCTCTGGCATCTCTACCTTTCGCAATGATTTGACCAACACGATCATATGACGACATGATCTTTTTTACAACGGTACCTCCTTTTAATTTTAAATCACACTCTACAATTCCTTCCTTTTGCTTGGCTTCATTAAGCCCAATAATTTCTTTTACTACGCCAGGTTCTGGTGTAAAAAAGAGGACTGCAGAGCCCCTCTTAGGTTCTGGTGCAATTTCAATTGGATCTACCAACCCAAACGGCCACGCTAGTGACAGATACTCCAAATCTACTCCGTATGAAATACTAACTAGCTCATTAATGCTTCCACCACCCCTCCTGTTGTGCGATTCAATAATTCGAGGTCCTTTTGAAGTTACTCTTACCTCAGTATGTGTGGCACCTTCTTTTAAATCAATTACATCAAGAAATTGGACTACTACCTCTTTAATCTTACTAGCAGTAACATTATCAACTAGTGATGGAGTTGAATGGCCTAATTCAACAAAATTATCTGCTAATGTTTTATCTGTAATTGAAAAAATCATATGTTTACCATTAAATGAAAATGCTTCTACTGTATATTCTTCTCCATCCAAATATTCTTCCATTAAAAATTCTTTTATCTCAAGAGACGATAACTGCCCTAAAGCTACGTCAATCTCATTCACCTTATCGATTCTTAATATAGATATACTTCCTGATTTATCTATAGGCTTTAGTATTATAGGAAATCCAGCATCTTCTACAAACCTTATAATATCACCTTTCGTTTTACCTATTGACGCTTTCACCGGGCTTACATTCATACTGTTTAAGCGCTTTCTCATTGCCCATTTATCCTTAAGCATTAAAACGCATTCCAATGAGTTTTTTGATAGTTTTAGCATATCATTAACATAAGCTGTTGGAACTAGTGCATGCTCATAATGAGTTACTGCATAGCCAAAAGGCAATGATTTATATATACCTTCAACTATAGGAAGCAACATCTGTATATTTTCATAGTCAAGGATGAAACAATAATCAACATAATCCAAAAAGGATTTATCAAATGCTTCCTTTTTCTGTATAAAAATTACTTCCAAACCTAATTCTTTTGCTTTTTTGATGAAAGAAACCCTCTTACCACCAATTATAAGTACCCTTTGTATCTCCTTCATTTTACATCCCCCAATAATAATTATATAAGCTATACTTCTAAATAGCTCAAATCCGCTTTCTTTTTTCCTAAATATAACATAGCAATTGCATAAAATACGCATATTGCTGAACTTACTAATATGCTATAATCTAAAGAAATTTCCTGAATTTGTGCTACTATAGGAATAAATATTGATATTGCAATCGTAGAAGTTACTTGCCTTAAAGTAACAATTCTACCCTTTATCGGCCCTTTACAATGATTCTGCAAACTTGTCATAAAGTTAGTAATTGATACAGCATTAAAAATTCCTATACACATCATAAATAAAACACTTAATAATGTATGGTGAAACAAAGCCAAAAATAGAAAACAAAATCCTTGTCCAATAATACATAGTATTGTTGATCTATGAGTACCCATTCTATTAATTATACTGGTTAAAACCGCAGATAAAGCAGCACCAATAGCAAAAGAACCGTCTAAAATTGATAACCAATAAGTATTACCACCATACCAGTTATTAACTAAAGGTACTAGCATAATGTTTATAAATCCAACAAACAGATAGTTCCCAGATGATAAAATTATATTAACTGCCAAGTGCCTATTTCTTTTCAGTATTATGGCTGTTTCCTTCCAATCTACAAATAACTTTCCGAGCCATGATTTATTTGGATTCGAAGTATTTTTCTCTATTTCCGGTATATCTGCGCAGAGTATTAGTGAAGCAGCTATAACAAATGAAAGACCGTTTAAGAATATAGGCAACAGCACTCCATAGTTCATTAAAACTACTCCCGCTAATGCTGTTCCTAATAATTGCCCAGACTGAAAAAAACCTTCATACAGAGCATTATATTTGATCAATAAGCTCCCTTTTGCAATAGCTGGACCTATAGCAAATGTTGCCGATCTATAAAATGGCTTCCCAATATTTATTATTAGGGTTATAGCCATAATCAGCCAAAATACCGGTATAACATTGTATGTAATTAAAAAGTATATTAAGCATATTGATATCCCACGTAGCATATCTACAATGACGCTAGTTTTCTTTGGATTACCTCTATCAACTATCGGGCCAGCAATTAGCTGAACAATAATATTAATAATATACTGAAAAATTATTAGTATTCCAAAGGCTAACGAAGAACCTGTGTCATCATATAGCAGTTTGCCAACAGTAATTAAATACATACCATTGCCAATATTAGTTATGAAAATTGATATCAATACCAAATATGCATTAGCAGAAAACTTCATTCTATAGCTTTCCATCTTTCCCCCTTAAATAATATTAAATTTAAGCATAAGAGCTGCTTCTTGAGAAATGGTTAATGCTTTTTCATGGGTAGGTGCTTTTGCTATTACATAAGCACCCCGTGAAGAAGAATTATAAGTCCTAGCAATATTTGAGCCAACAACTTGAATTATACCTGCATCCATAACACCAAGTACAGATTTTGCTTCTCCAAGGCCACTTACACTTTCTAACACTCCATCCGAATCAGTAGATACATACCAAATTGCTGCATAACAATCTGTATTTATATACTCAGGAAGTTTACTCATTACTTTTTCTCCCAATATTTGTCTTACCCATAAATCCATTAGATCCAATCCGCTTACATATTTAATTAATTCAGGGATATGATCCCCACCTAATCTGGTATGAGTTTCCACTATTCTTGGTCCGTTTTCTGTTATAATGATTTCAGTATGAGTAGGGCCATACATTATTCCAAGCTCCGATAATGTTTCACTAACGAGTTTTTTTATTTCATTAATATACTGTTCTGCTAAAATTGCCGGCAAACAGTGCCCAAGCTCAATAAAATGTTCGTTGTCTTTATACTTTTTTGTTATGCACACTATCCTATGCGCCCCGTTTTCAGAAAAAGATTCAACACTATATTCATCACCTTGTAGATATGTTTCAACATACATACGTGATTTCTCATCGTGTCCTCTTAACCATCTAATTGCATTCTGTATTTCATATCTGTTATTTATAATAGATATGCCGGTGCTACCCTTTCCATCAATTGGCTTAAGAATAATTGGAAATCCATTTTCTAAAGCAAATTCAAGTATTTCCTCCTCTTGACAAATGTGTTTTCCTTTGGTTAAGTCAATATTTGCATCATTGAGTGCTTTTCTCATAAGAGCCTTATTATGTGTTTTCTCTATTACTTCACAGTTGTAATATTTTAGTTTTAGTGCTTTAGCAATTTCCGCTGTTATTTCTTCAAGATTTTCATTAAAACAAGCGATTGCATCAACATTATCCAATTTATTTATAAGAGCAGCTTGTGCTTTCCATTCTTCAATTCCTGCATAATTCGGAATAGCAACTAAGCGTTCATAAGTGTTATATTGCTTGACCTTTACTAATTTGTTTATTGGCATAATTACAGATACACGGTTTCCTTTTTCCACAAACTTTTTATGTGTCTCATTAGCCCAGCCAATTATTAAAATATGTAAACTCATAATATGTCCTCCCTTTTTTCATTTAAACTATCAGATATTTTCAAGAATCGTTTTTCGG
>JAWLDD010000260.1:0-4005 GCA_041686815.1 Candidatus Atribacteria bacterium
GAATTTTTTCAAGCTACTTCATGAGAAGATAGCTCTTTAATGATAATAACATAAAATGGAGTAATGGAGGTATGGTCCGAAATGAAATATAACCGCCATTCCAAGATTTTGGAAATCATTCAAAGCAAAGATATAGAGACCCAAGAAGAACTAGCTGAGGAATTGCGAAAACAAGGCATTGATGTGACACAAGCTACGGTGTCTCGGGACATAAAAGAGCTTAGGCTGGTAAAGGTAATGACACCTTCGGGTATTTCCAAATATGCTTTTATCGATAATAATGACACTGAAATCTCCCAAAAACTAATTAGGGTTTTTTCAGAATCTGTGGTATCAATAGATTATGCCAACAATCTAATAGTAATAAAAACTCTTGCAGGTAGTGCCCAAGCTGCTGCTTCAGCTATTGATGCCTTAAATTGGAAGGAAGTCATAGGCTCTATCGCAGGAGATGATACTATTATGGTGGTTATAAGGGAGAATGAATCCGTAAAGGAGATTATAGATCGATTCAAGCAATTAATACGCTAAAGTTAAGGACAGGACAAAGGACAAGTATAAGGGGGGCTATTATATGCTCATGCATTTGTCGGTAAAAAATCTTGCCTTAATAGACCAAATACATTTAGATTTTGATAAAGGCCTAAACATTCTTACTGGTGAAACAGGTGCAGGTAAATCTATTATCATTGATGCAGTCAATCTTGTTTTGGGGGAGAGAGCTGACAGGGACTTAATACAAACTGGCAAAGATTCTGCATTGGTGGAAGCCATTTTTAGCGTAGCGGACCAGCCTAACATTGGTGAAATTTTAAATGAGTACGGTATTGAACCTGAAGAAGATGGGACACTATTATTGATGCGTGAATTATCAATAAACGGCAAAAACCTATGTCGGATAAATGGTAGAATAGTTACCCTTTCCATTCTGAAAAATGTCAGTAGATATCTGGTGGACATCCATGGTCAGCATCAACATCAATCCCTGCTTAGTGTTGATCAGCATAGAGAATTGTTGGACATGCTAGGCGGAGAGAGAATTAGCTCTATTAAGGAAAGGGTTCTAGGAATATATAGTAACTGGCAACAAATGCGTAAGAAAATCGAGAATTTATCCGGAATGGGAATGGATGGAGAAAGGCGCAAAGACATCCTTTCATACCAGATTGATGAGATTGAAAGTGCTAACTTAGATGAGAATGAGGAGCAAGAGCTGATTCAAGAACGCAGCATATTAGCAAATGGAGAAAAGATTATAAATATCATTAATTCAGTATATCAAGATATCTATTCTGGTTCCAATGTTTATCCATCAGCTTCTGACCTTCTTGGTAGGTGCTCAGCTGATCTGGGTCAAATTGCCCATTTGGAGCCTACTTTGACCAGTTTGAATAGTAAAATTGAAACCCTTTTATACCAATTAGAAGATGTGGCCTTTGAGATAAGGACATACAGAGATCAATTTCAATATGATCCCTATAGATTAGATGAAGTTGAAAAACGATTGGAAAGGATCAGAACCTTAAAGAGAAAATACGGAGCTAGCATCAGCGACATATTGTCTTATCTGAAGGATATTAAAGAGGAGCTCCAGACATTGGAAAACAGTCAAGAACTATTGGAAAATTTGATTAATGAAGAAAGAGTTCTTTTTGATCAATTATTGGATGCTTCCCATAAGTTATCTTCAACACGAAAAGAGGTCGCTACATATTTTGAAGAACAGCTATTGGACCAACTTGCAGAATTGGGGATGGACAAATCATCCTTTAATGTCGCTATTGATTCGGTTAGCCATGTTTCAGATAGTGAGGAGGTCAGAAGGAGATTAACGCCCAAAGGGTATGATATTGTAGAGTTTATGATATCCACAAACCCAGGTGAGCCTGTAAAGCCCTTGTCCAAAATAATTTCGGGCGGTGAAATGTCTCGTATTATGTTGGCTTTTAAAACCATATTGGCTCAGTTGGATGATATACCAACATTGATATTTGACGAAATAGATGTGGGAATAAGCGGCCGTATTGCTCATGTTGTGGCTGAAAAGATGGGAAGTATATCTCGATCGCGACAAGTAATATGCGTAACTCATTTACCTCAAATAGCAGCTATGGCCGATAATCACTATAAGATTGAAAAGCAATATTCAGACCATCATACTAGAACTACTGTTAGCAGGTTAGATGAAAAGGGACGCCAAGAGGAAATAGCTAGGATGACAGGAGGAAAAAGTCTTTCAAAAGCCAATTTAGAGCATTCCTTGGAACTTATCCGCATGGCACAGGAATTTAAGAATAAACTTGAATGTTGATTTTTGTAAATGATCTTAAAGAACATGAAATAAGATTACAATGCATTGGGAAAGGGAGACTACCCTTTCTTTTTTTTGCCTATTTTTACGCATTCTTAACTAGTATAAATCATTTTTATGAGGTTACCTTATGAATATAACAAAAGATGATTAGCAATTGCTAGAGTTAATCGCTTTCAATGTTTAAAAATATCAAAAGAGGAAACACATAAAAGATAGGACAGGAGAATGCTAGTATATGAGCAAAACGACTTTTAGAAAAATATGTGGTGCGATATTTGCTTTATTTTTTTTATTATTTAATTACTCGCCTTACGTACGGGGAATAAAGCGTATTCCGAATCAACTTCAGATCATTGAAGGAGATATAAAGACCCTGGATTTTGGTATACCCTTACCAATAAAGATAGAAGGGGATAACGTTGATGTTCTTAAATTTAATGGAAATTCACTTAAAGATCAACGAATATATGAGGCTGGTGAGCCTCTATCCATACAACCTATGAACCAAGGGGATGTTTCACTAGATTTTAAACTATTTGGATTGATTTCAATCAAACAGATGCAGATAAGGGTCAACCCACCGAAGCGCATCTATCCTGGAGGTAGCTCTATAGGAGTATCGTTGTATACTAAAGGTGCTTTATTGGTTGGGGTGTCTGAAGTCTTTGATAAAAATGGTATTGCTCACAACCCAGCTTTGGATGCTGGATTGAGACCTGGAGACATTATTGATAAAGTTAATGGGATTCAGGTGAAGAACGCACAACATCTTTCCGATTTAGTCAATATTGCTAAAACAAAAGGGCTCGAACTGGAAATAATAAGGGGCAACAATATCTTTAAGACTAATATTATGCCAGTAGAAGATTACCATGATGGTAAATATAGGCTAGGAATGTGGGTGCGGGATAGTACTGCAGGTGTTGGGACCTTAACATTTTATGACGCTGAATCCAATAGTTTCGGCGCATTGGGCCATGCCATTACCGACGTGGATACAGGAACCATGTTATCTATTAAAGATGGTGAAATTATGCAATCTAAAATAATTGATATAAAACAAGGGAGAAAAGGAAATCCGGGTGAATTAAAAGCTGCCTTTTCCAGCAGACAAAAGGTTATTGGCAATATAGTAAGAAATACCCAATACGGAATTTACGGAAAAATGAATGAATCCTTTAAGCCAGATTCATTGGGCGAACCTATTCCTATATGCTATCAGCATGATGTAAAACTGGGACCTGCTAAAATCTTGTCTACAATCGATGAGGAAGGGATTAAAGAATTTGATGTGGAAATAATCAAGATAAATAACCAGGAACAAGCTGGTGCTAAAGGAATGGTTATTGAGATTGTCGACCCATTGCTGATAGAACGAACAGGAGGAATTGTACAGGGGATGAGCGGCAGTCCCATTATACAAGATGGTAAGCTAGTAGGAGCAATAACCCATGTTTTCGTCAACGATCCCAAAAAAGGATATGGGATATTTATTGAATGGATGATAGATGAAGCAAATAAAATGATGGAATAAAAGAAAGTTTCTTTAGTGGTATGTTCAGAAAAACCGGAAAATTAATTTTATTACAAGAAAGGCAGGAGATTTAAGTCTATTGTCGAATATAACTAAAGAAGGAAAGAAATAGTCGCTCTAATAATATAAACCATATAATCTGTAGTATATCTAAAAT
>JAWLDD010000261.1:0-3431 GCA_041686815.1 Candidatus Atribacteria bacterium
TTATCTCCACCAGTTCTGCACCCAATTCTTCAAAGACAGCTAGGGCAGAAGCTATAGAGCTTCGAACGCTGGGATCCCAGCTATCGTCGAAGATCTCTTTGGGCATTCCTATCTTAAGTCCCTTTATGTGTTCTACCAAAGCCCCGCCTAAGGCTACGTTTTTACCCTTAATGGACCTTGGATCCTTCTTATCATAGGATATAATTGCATCCAATATGTAAGCGCAGTCGGTTACATCCTTGGCAATGCATCCTATCTGCTCCAATGATGAAGCACATGCTATAAGTCCATAGCGAGATACCAAACCATAGGTAGGTTTAAAGCCTACTACACCGCAAAAAGCAGCAGGTTGGCGCAAACAACCAGCTGCATCTGAGCCTATGGCATAAAATATCTGGTCTGCAGCAACAGCCGCTCCTGCGCCTCCTGCTGCACCACCTGGTACCCTCTCTATGTTCCAAGGGTTCTTTGTGGGCTTTGTAGCGGATTTCTGGGTTGATGAACCTATGCCAAACTCATCCATGTTCAGCTTGCCCATTATAATGGATTGATGCTGCCTCATAATTTCTACAACGGTGGCATCATAGGGTGGAACAAAGTTTTTTAAAGTCCTAGATGAAGCAGTTGTCTTTAGATCGAAGGTGCAGATATTATCTTGAAGCGCCATTGGAATGCCCGCTAAACTTGATAACTCAGCTCTTTCATGCATCATAATGTTCATGGTTTTAGCCTGCAACATAGCATTTTCTATATCCAATGTAATGAAAGAATCTATGCTATTTTCGGTTTGTTCAATTCTTTGGGTAACTGCCCTAACCAGGTCATCTACTGTTATTTGTCGTTCTTTCAATAACTGTCTAGCCTCATGAACAGTTAACTTGTATAACTCCATTATTTTTTCCTCCTATGTCTACTCAATCCAGTACCCTAGGTAGAGAAATCATATTTTCATGGGTATCCGGTGCATTTTTGAGTATTAAATCTATATTCATAGAAGGATAGGCTTTATCCTCCCTTAAAGCCTCCCAGTTCACTGTCGCACTATAATCAATGGTTTGACCATCTATATCCAGCTTCTCAATTGTTTCAAGTTGCTCAAATATTTTAGAAAGCTGATCCGCCAATGCAGCTTTCTCTTCTTGATCCAAATCCAGTTTAGACCACTCAGCCATACGCTCTATTAACTCTATGGAAATTTCCATACAAAACGCCCTCTCTTTTTTATGCAGGTAGTATCATATCTTTTCATTGATTATATCCTTTATTCCATGCTAATGTCAAAACTAACTCTAATTAGAGTTCAATCTGTAAAACCGCATATTATTAAGGATCCCCTGAGAATAGCCATACATAAAAAAGCGATTAAGGAGTATGATTCCCTAACCGCTTTTATTGGTTTTATTATTGGGTTGTCTTTAGTTGTTGAAATATTCGACTATACCGAGATACATGCCCTTTGCTGCGTTTTCACGGGTCTGCTCTTGATTCAGGAGTTTAACATCCTCAGGATTGTTTACAAATCCAATTTCCATTAATACTGAGGGTAGATTTTGCTCTCTCAGCACAAGGAAATCCTTTCTGAAAGGTGTTGACCATTTGCCTTTGAAACTGGTATTCTCTCGAGTATGTTTCAGCAAAGATTTAGCCAGTTTTAAACGCAAGTTGTCATTGTAATTCTGATAATATTTCTCATAAGCAGTATAGCCATTATTGGTACTGCTATCCCTATAATACACCTGTACACCGGATGCGGTGGTGGATGAACCTGGATTTCCCGATGCATTGCAGTGAATAGCAATAAAAATCATGTCTTTGTCATATTTTTCTCTGGTTAGTTCAAATATTTCCTTAAGCTTATCATTGATGATATGTCTTCCTCCCTCAGTACGGGAATGGGAATAGATCCCTGTCCTAGAACCTAAGGATGGGTTGGCTAGGATGCTTAGCAAAGCCTTGGCCTTATCATCCAGGTCAGTAATCTTAGCTTGAGCTGTAGCGATTTTGGTATCCAAATCGCTGATGTCTTTTGTCAACGCAGAAATCTCACCATTTATCTTTGCTATATCAGCTATTGCAGCTGGAATAGCTACATTCTCCAGCTCTTGGATCTCATCGGTTAATGTATCAAAGTCATCAATGATAGCACTAATATCTGAAATCCCTTGTGCCAATATGGTTAGTTGGCTTTGAAGATCTTCTAGTTTGGTATCTGGATCTTCACCGTGGAATTCTGCTAGCAGAGCGCTCAAATCACTCTCCTTGCCAGGTATTACTGTATCCCTTATGAGCTCTATATCATCTGTCAGCTTTTTGCGTTGTTCTTCGGTTAGTTCTTCAGCACTTAATTGTTCCTCTAGGTCGTTCAATTGCTCGTTTAGCTGGGCAATTTCGCTCTCTAGGGCTTTGATAGTATCGACTTTTTCTTTCAACTGATTAAATTCAGCCTGCAAAGTATTGAGCTCATCTTGCTTTGGGCTAGTTCTTGCCTTAATTCATCAAGATTGTTTTTGGTTCTTATCTCATCAGCACTTGCTTTCTTGTTTTTAAGTTGATCTTGGAGAGCATTCAATAGACCCTGCGCATTTGTAAGGGCAATGCCTTTTTCGTTTAGCTCATTGGTTTTAGCGGTCTTATCGTTTTCAAAACCGGTCTTTTGATTTTTCTGATCCTTCAACTCTAGATCAACTATGTACTTATTTACAATAGCAGTCCTGTAGTAGAGATAAGAATACTCATCCTTTGTCCTTGTGATTAATACTTTTGCACCAGCTCTCTCTAGCATACGTTTAAGCCTTAAGGCCATATCGAGATTAAATCTCTTCTCCTCATTACCACCCCAGGTGGCCCCTGAATCCTTACCTCCATGGCCGGGATCCAATATAACGGTTTTCCCGGTCAATTGACCTGGCTCTGGATCGAATTGTTCAAAGCCTGCGCCAGGATCGGGGTTAGGTTCCTCCTGTTTGGGGTCTTCGGGCTTAGAGCCTGGTACCGCTGCATTGAGCTTTGCCCTGGTGGCCGGACCTACACTGCCATCAACCACTAACCCATATGCCTTTTGGAAGGCTTTTACAGCTGACAGTGTCTGAGGACCAAAAGAGCCATCTACTGACCCTGCGTTAAAGCCTAATGCATTGAGCTTTTGCTGCAGGTACTTTACCTGAGTACCCTTACTGCCGCTTCTTAGGGTTTGAGTTACCGGCGGTATGGTATTTGCAGGTGGTTCCTCGGGCTTTGGATCTGAAGGCTTGGGATCCTCCGGTTTAGGATCCGCTGGCTTGGGGTCTTCGGGCTTAGAGCCTGGTACCGCTGCATTGAGCTTTGCCCTGGTAGCCGGACCTACACTGCCATCAACCACTAACCCATATGCCTTTTGGAAGGCTTTTACAGCTGACAGTGTCTGAGGACCAAAAGAGCCATCTACTGACCCT
>JAWLDD010000261.1:3531-4003 GCA_041686815.1 Candidatus Atribacteria bacterium
GCGTTAAAGCCTAATGCATTGAGCTTTTGCTGCAGGTACCTGACTTGGGTGCCCTTACTACCTAAACGTAAAGTTTGGGTGATAACGTTTGACTGAGCTGTTGATTGTATAGGAAATATTATGGCTTGTCCAAAAACCATTAAAGTTACCAGTGCAAAGACTAAAACTCTTGTTGCTGTCTTCCTTAGCACTTTTACACCCCCTTAATATTTTGTCTTCATACAATTAACAACAAAATGGTGTTAATTGCGTGGTACTTAACATAATTAAATCATATATAAGGTCGAAAATCAAGTTATTTCCTAAATTGGAATTGACAAAAAAGGCGAAGAATTTTGGTCTATTCTTCACCTTTTTATTTAATAAAATAATCCAGTAGTGTTGCATTAAATAGATTTTAAAAAGTCAATAGTAAAATAGTGATGGTACAACTTACATCCTTAGGTCAATAATGGTAATGGATAAAGTCAGA
>JAWLDD010000262.1:0-4001 GCA_041686815.1 Candidatus Atribacteria bacterium
CTAGGGGCCTCTTAAGAAAAGTTTTATTCTTTAGGATTTACTTTTTATAAGATAAAACCTTTTCTTAATTTCAGGATATTTCTCATCATCTCCTGAGATGATTTGGTTGGATACAACTTCCCACCTATTCCCCTCTTGTTTCATATCGATAACGGTATATGTGCTTTCACCATTCTTTTCAAACTGTGCAAACATGGTTACAGTCCCATCTTGGTTTTCGTATATGTTCTCGCTTAGATACACCGTATATCCGTCTATGCTATCCCCCAAAAACTCCTCCATCTGGCGGTAGCCTTCCTTCTCAAAAAATCTCTCGGCCACCAATGGAACTTGATTATTGATTGTATAGTTGTAGACGCTAAAGAGCAGTACAACAACTGCTACGCTACCAAGCCCTGCAGCAGCCAGGCGATAGTATAGATACTTATAACCCTTTTCACTCTTCGATTTTATTACGCATCTAGCTCCGTAAAAGAACAAGGGAAGCAGCGATAATATTCCTATGCCAACAAAAACAATAATAGTGTCTTTCATACCATCTACCCCCTTATAAAACCTTGCCCAAAAATTCCTTGGTTCGCTCTTTTTTGGGATTCTTAAACAGTTCCTGGGGAGGCCCTTCCTCAAATATGATGCCCTCGTCCATGAACATTATCCTATCCCCTACCTCTCTGGCAAATCCCATCTCATGGGTTACCACCACCATGGTCATACCCTCTCCAGCCAGCTGTTTCATAACGTTTAGTACTTCTCCTACCATCTCGGGATCAAGGGCAGAGGTAGGCTCATCAAAGAGCATTATCTCGGGATCCATTGCAAGGGCCCTGGCAATGGCCACCCTCTGCTTTTGGCCCCCTGAAAGCCTGCTTGGGTATTCGTTGTTCTTATCCGGCAATCCTACCTTGTGTAGTAGTTCACTGGCCTTTTCTTCAGCCTCAGCCTTAGTCATACCCTTTAGCTTAACAGGGGCCAGGGTTATGTTCTCCATTACAGTCATATGGGGAAACAGGTTAAACTGTTGAAATACCATACCTACCTTTTGGCGGAGGCGGTTTATATCTTTCTTATTCTCTATGATGGGGATTCCATCTATATAGATCTCCCCGTCAGTGGGCTCTTCTAAAAGGTTTAGGCAGCGAAGAAAGGTGCTCTTGCCCGATCCACTGGCTCCTATTATACACACCACTTCCTGCTTTTCTATTCGGGTATTCACGCCCTTTAAAACTTGCAACTTTCCAAAGTATTTGTGTAAGTTTACTACCTCAATCACTTTCACGCAGCCTCCTCTCCAGCTTGTTCATCATCCAGGTTAATATGGTGGTTATATACAGGTATATAACGGCTACCAATATAAAGGGAGTGTAGGCATCAAAGGTCCTACCCCTGACTATATTTCCTGCCCGGGTCAGGTCATCCAAGGCTATATACCCTGCAATGGCGGTTTCCTTTAGAAGCACGATGAATTCATTAGCCAGGGCAGGCAATATATTCTTTATAGCCTGTGGAATGATGATATAAAGCATGGAATGGGAGTAGGAAAAGCCGAGGGATCTGGCAGCCTCCATCTGTCCCTTATCCACCGCCATAATGCCTGCGCGAATCAGCTCGCATACATAAGCTCCGCTGTTGATACCAAAGGCTATGGACGCCACTGCAATCTTTGGAAGGCTGCTGCTGCCTAAGATTGCGTAGTAGATAAGCACCAATTGTACTACCACGGGAGTGCCCCTTATAATGTCTACGTAAAGGGTAGCCAAGCTCTCCAACCACTTTATCTTGCCAAGCTTTGCTAGGGCAAGCAAAAGGCCTATAATGGTGCCCAAAATGGCGGCATAGAGAGTTAGCTGCAGGGATATACCAAGGCCTGATATAAACTGGATGTAGCGCTGCTCCCGGATAAGGTTGTAATATATAGAGTTTGATAGAAATCTTATAATTGAATCCATACCTATCCATACTCCTTAACAAGATTCATTAACCAACAAACTCATTATACATCCCTGTGTATATTTATACAAGGATTATTTATTATAATAGCTAAAAGACTATTCCATTTAAAAAGCCGGCATTTGGTGCTTCATTGAAGTGCAAACCAATACCGGCTTTAGTTTTCCATATAACCTGGGTTTTATTTATTGGCCTATTGAGTACTTGTTGACCAGTTCTTCAATCTCTCCACTTTCCTTCATTTCTTTGAGTACCTCATTTATGATCTTCTGCAGCTCTGTATCCTCTTTGCGAACAGCTATGGCATATTCCTCATCTTCCGATGGCTTTTCATCCAGTATCTTAAGGCCCGGGTTACTTTCAACCAGCATCTGGGCAGGAAGGTTGTCAATGATCACTGCATCTATTTTGCCATTACCTAGATCAAGGACGGCTTCAATTCCGTTATTGAATCGTACTACCTCAGCACCTTCGATCTCATCAGCTACAAAATCTCCTGTGGTACCGTTTTGAACTCCTATTTTCTTGCCTACAAGGTCATCTACAGACTGAATCTCGGTATTTCCCTCTTGTACGATGATTACCTGAACAGCTTTAAAGTAGGTATCGGTAAATAGAACCTGTTCTTCCCTATCCGGCTTTATGGTGTAACCAGCGGCGATGAAATCTATTTTGCCAGATACAAGAGCTGTAATCAAAGGATCAAACTCCATATCTTCAACTACCAGTTCTACTCCCAATTTATCGGCGATCTTTTTGGCTATTTCAGCATCGATACCAATTACTTGGTCTCCCTCTCTCATTTCAAAGGGTGCAAATTCTGCATTGGTCCCCCAAATGATCTTATTGTTATCTTTGATCTTTTTCATGGAACCGCTATCTTTCTGTCCATTGGAGCAAGCCACCATGGACAGAACCAAAATAAATGTCATTAAAATCACTAGGATACTCTTTATCTTTTTCATCACTAAAACTCCTCTTTCAAATTTTTTATGGTCTTATTATAGCCATTTGCCATTGTATAATCAATGTATAATTATTCTCAATATACTTATTGACATGCTATTATCTGTATATTTCTCTTATTATCTCGTGGTTTTATGCATTCTCATAAATATTTATACATTATGCCCATTATTTACCGAAAGGTGGTAAATATTACCGCATATTTTGACAATGTTTCCCACATTTTTCTAAGACTTTTATCTACAATTGTGGATATGTGGACATGTAGCTTGTGAGTTATGTGGATAACCTTGTGTATAACTAATTTTTTAAGGCTTTTTTGGTGTGGATAATCCTAAAAATTGTTATGATCATCCAATAATTGTTTAAAAAATCAGACAAAAATCGACTTCGCCAAAACACAAGAAAACCCCGAAACCAAATTTCGGGGTTCGTTGACCAATTCAATATCTTAACAGAAATACTAGAACATATTCAGGATCTTACCTGTGGTTCTGATAGCAGTCACTGCAATAGATTGGTCTGTCATTTCTGGGAACAAAGGGAACCTGTGTCTCTACACCGCAATCTGCACATACTGCATCATGCATTTCCCTCCTGCCGTTGCCATTTCTCCTATTGGCTTTTCTTGCGTCACGGCATTCTTTGCAGCGAGCGGGTTCGTTTTGGAAGCCTTTCTCTGCATAGAATTCCTGTTCCCCTGCGGTAAAGGTAAATTCTTGGCCGCAGTCTTTGCACACTAAGGTTTTGTCTTGGTACATGGACATATTCTCCTCGCTATATATGAATTTCCCTGTTTAAACCTAGCTGACCTGGTCTTTGCCCCCACACTCGCTGACTGGAGGGTTCGCTCAAGATTTACGCCTCCCACTACTACCCCTCTCTATGCCTACACAGGTTTTTACCTGCTTGTCATAGGTCAGACTTACATCTAAGCCGCACCATGCTCCCCAACCTTTGGCTGGATTACGTGGATCGTTTCGCCTGCGACTGGCATCGATTTTCAACCACAGACCCAAGTTCAAACATAGATACATTATATATCTGGCTGGTTAAAATTGCAACCATATTATTGAAAATAATTATTT
>JAWLDD010000263.1:0-3684 GCA_041686815.1 Candidatus Atribacteria bacterium
GAGCTCTAATGGGATCCTCGATTATGTCCTTTAAATCTTTGAGGAATGCTGCACCTACAGCACCATCAATAACCCTATGATCGCAGGACAATGTCATGGTCATCAAGGATTTGATTTCGATGGTGTTGCCATCTCCCACTACCGGTTCCTGAACGATCTTGCCCACTGCAAGTATAGCTGAACCTGGAGGGTTTATAATAGCAGTAAATTCTTCAATCCCAAAAGATCCTAAATTACTTATGGTAAAAGTAGCTCCTGAATATTCTTCTGGTGTGAGCTTGTTGTTTAGCGCTTTATCGATAAGTTCTTTTAACTCCTTATCTATCTCAATAATTCCCTTATTCCCGCAATCCCTAACTACAGGGGTGATAAGACCATCATCTTGTGCTACTGCCAGCCCAATATCGATACTACTGTGTCTTAATATAGTGTCACCTTGCCACGTAGAGTTTACTATAGGGTGCCTCTTCAAAGCTTCAGCGACAAACTTTACTATGAAAGCATTTACTGAGACACTCTCTCTTAATGTTTGATTTAATGCTTTACGAGCCTTCATGAAATCGTCGGTGCGCACTCTTAATCTTAGATAGTAATGTGGCGCAGAATACTTCGATTCTGCCAGTCTTTGAGCGATGATTTTACGCTTAGTAGTAACGGGTATTATCTCATCCCCTGGAGGTGGAGCAGAGCTCATTGATGCAGGTGTATATGAAGGTGTGTGAACCATATTCTCTGCTTTAACTATATCTCTTTTGATAATTCTACCTCGAGGCCCGCTTCCTTGTATTAACGCCAAATTTAATCCACGTTCTTCAGCCATCCTCCTCGCTAGAGGCGATGCAATTATTCTGTCCCCCTCCGATCTTTCTTGGGTCGAGATCGGTGTTGAAAAGGAGGCGGTATTTTCAATTTTATTATCCTCTTCATTCTCCTCCTCTACTACTCGTGTATCTACATCGGACAACAGATCACTTATATCTTCGTCCTTCTCCCCAACAATGGCTATAGGAGAACCTACCTGTGCTTGCTCACCTTCTCCAACCAATATCTTTAATAGTATACCTTCTTGGATTGATTCATAATCCATGGTGGCTTTATCGGTTTCTACTTGACATAATAGATCTCCTGACTCTATTCTATCGCCTTCTTTTTTTTCCCAGCTAGAAATGGTGCCCGTATCCATGGTAGGGGATAAAGCAATCATCAATACATACTCAGCCATGTAATCCCTCCTGTTACTTAAGGTATCAGATATATAAAACCTTTTTTACCGCATCTATAACCTTTTCAACCGTCGGCTGAACAGCTAACTCCAATCTATGGTTATAGGGCATGGGAACATCTTCACTAGTTACCAATTCCACTGGTGCATCTAAATCATCAAAACAATTCCTAGATATCAGCCAACCAACATGGGAGGCTACACTGACCATAGGCCAAGATTCATCTACTACAACGCACCTATTGGTCTTTCTGACCGATCTATACATGGTTTCTTCATCGAGAGGCCTTAAGGATCTCAAATCAACTATTTCTACATCTATACCCTGTTTTTCCAACTCATAAGCTGCTTGCTCAACAACCTTCAATGGTTTTGAATAGGTGATTATGGTTGCGTCACTGCCTTGTCGTTTTATATCAGCTTTACCAATGGGTATTAAATACTCCTCATCCGGTACTTCGCCTTTCCATGCATACATAAGCTCACCTTCTAAAAACACTACAGGATTGTCGTCCCTGATTGCTGACTTTAATAAACCTTTAGCATCATAGGGTGTAGCTGGGGCTACTACCTTAAGGCCAGGAACATGAACAAACAGCGTCTGCAATGCCTGGGAATGCTGAGCCGCTAAATATTCAGCAGGGCCATTGGGGCCTCTAAACACTATAGGCACTTTAAACTGCCCTCCCGACATATACCTCATTTTAGCTGCATTGTTGATTACCTGATCCAAAGCCATTATAGAAAAATTAAATGTCATCCACTCAACAATTGGTCTAAGACCTGCCATGGCTGCTCCTATCCCGACTCCGGTGAAGCCTTCCTCTGTTATAGGGGTATCAATAACCCTTTTAGAACCATATTTTTCCCATAAGCCTTGGCTTACCTTATAAGCACCATTGTATTCGGCCACTTCTTCGCCTAATAAAATAACGTTTTCATCCCTGGCCATTTCTTCATCCATGGCATCTCTCAATGCCTCACGGTAAGTAATGATGGGCATCCTCACAACCTCCTCTTCACACAATTCCTAAGCTTTCTATGCCAAAACATCCTCATAAAGGGTCTCTAGTCCCGGTTCATCGCTGTTCTCAGCAAATTCAACAGCTTTGTTTGCTGCTGCCTTACCTTCATCATCTATCGCCTTGTACTCCTCTTCAGTTAATATCCCATGACCTATCATAGCATCCTTCAGTAAAAGAATTGGATCCTGCTGTCTATATTGATCTAACTCCTCTCTAGTCCTATATTTAGCAGGATCACTCATGGAATGTCCTCTATACCTATAAGTTTTTATCTCTAAAAAGCTGGGAAGCCCTATCTCTCGAGCTTGTTGAACAGCTTCTAGCGTCTCCTCATATACCTCCAATACATTCATGCCATCTACCTGTTTTCCTGGAATTCCGTAGGAATTCCCCATAATATAAAAGTCGTGTACGGAAGAAACCCTTTCATAATTTGTGCCCATTCCGTACTGATTATTTTCGCATATAAATACTACGGGCAGATTCCAGATCTTTGCCATGTTGAGGCTTTCATGGAAAGCTCCCTGATGGATAGCTCCATCCCCAAAATAGCATAGTACTACCCCATCTTCTTCCTTGTATTTGATCTTGAGGGCTATACCTGTAGCCAATGGTATATGGGAGCCAACAATGCCATGTCCTCCATACATATGATTTTCCACATCAAAAAGGTGCATAGAACCTCCTTTGCCCCTTGCACAACCAGTTATCTTACCGTACAATTCAGCCATCAACACCCCTGGATCCATTCCACAGGCCAAAGCATGCCCATGATCTCTATATGTGGTAATTACATAATCCTTTTTTAGATCGATGGCAGCTATAGATCCTGTTGCAACGGCCTCTTGGCCTATATATAAATGGCAGAACCCCCCTATCTTTTGAAGTCCGTACATCTGTCCTGCTTTTTCTTCAAATCTGCGCATCAAAACCATTTCTTTAAGCAATTTAATCAAAAACTCTCTGTCATATTTTTCTACTTGAAGAACTCGGCTCATTCATCTCCCCTCCTTTGAAGGCTATGATCTCGGTTTTTCCTTTGATTGGTTCAAAATAGATAGCCTCTTCTAAAACAGTCTCTAGAACCACAAACTCAGTATCCTGAAGATTTATTTTCCAAAATATTTCCAGTTTCTTTCCTATAGCCTGAAGTATCTCTGTCCTTATGGATGGGTTATCAAGTATATTTACAAAGCCTTTTATATTAATAATGCGATCAAGTACTTTACTTTGTATCATCCATTCCACCTTAGGATTATGGTATAACTCAAAGACCTTTTCTGCTTCCTTGGCACTTACGGCGTAGATATAACCCGGTCTTCCCTTTAGAGTAGCAGGTGTCATCCAGCGCATTTTAGGCCTGCCTTCTTCATCAACAGTAGCTAAGACCGCAGTTTGGGCATCAGCTATTATGCTCTCCAACCTATTAAAAAACTC
>JAWLDD010000263.1:3694-3987 GCA_041686815.1 Candidatus Atribacteria bacterium
TCATATTTGTGCAATCTGTATACCTCCTGTTCTCGCATCATTAAAGGTCCGCTTATTTATATCCTGTTAACTTCTTATACACTATTTCTATAGGTCTGAAACCCAAAATATGTTTATACATCTCAATGACCATGCCATCCCTATCTATTTGACAACAAAAAAAGCAAGCCTATTTTAGGCTCGCTTTTTTGCTTATTTTGATATTCCTTTATATCTGTTGTACATAATCAGATAGAAAATACTCAAGGCGGTCAAGAGCTATCTTAAGATCCGTTAGGTTTGGTAAAAATACC
>JAWLDD010000264.1:0-3127 GCA_041686815.1 Candidatus Atribacteria bacterium
TCCTCCTCGGTTTGGTATTTGCTTGCAACTATATTTTAACCGAGGTAGAGCCTTGGCTCAACTTATTTTTCTTTTTACACCATTATACGGACTTAATCACAAGTATCTAAATATGATATAATGTCTGTGATAGGAAACGACAAAATATTTTTCATATTTAACACTGATCTTTATAGCAACTGGACAATCTAATGATGAAAGGAGCATGACTATGGATATAAGAGAAAAATATGATTTGGACACCAAAACTTGGCATATCTCCTTAAATGGCGAGGTTGATATCTATAATGCCCCTGAACTTAAGGAAAAGCTGCATAAATTAGTTGAACAACATACCGGTGATTTCATTTTGAATTGCCAAAATTTGACCTATATCGATAGTACAGGTTTGGGTGTTTTGATTAGTGCACTAAGAAGGGTAAAAGAATATGACGGGGAAATAGCCATCACTAATCTAAAACCGTATATTCATAAGATATTTGTAATCACGGGCCTCGATAAAATATTCACTATAGAGGTGCAAGAAGCATGAAAAAGGATGTTATAACATTAAAAGTGCCCGCAAAACCCGAATATGTTATGGTTACAAGATTGACCAGTGCTGCTGTTGCGAACAGAATAGGTTTCGATGTAGATCAAATTGAAGATATAAAGATGTCAGTCGCTGAAGCTATTATTTTGCTGATTAACCAACCCGTTAGACCTAATGAAATATTAATTGATTTTTCTGTTGAGATAGACGGAATATATATAGAGATCAATGGTGAAGGTTTATGGGAGGACGGTGACAAATCCACAAATTATAATGAACAGACACAGCTGAGTAGATTTATTCTAAGCTCCATGATGGATAAGGTAGAATTTAAAACTGATAATGGCCAAATGCACGCCATATGTATGTATAAAGGATGTGGGGGGCTAATTGATTAATGAGTGGACAGGTAAAGAATATTACTGAAACCGATAATATCGAATCTTTGCTTAGACAATACTGTGAGACTCGCGATATTAATCTCAGAAATGAGCTGGTAAAACATTACCTATATATTGCAGAAATTATTGCGAAAAAGTTTGTCAATAGGGGAGTGGATTATGATGATTTATTCCAGGTGGCTTCTTTAGCGTTAATAAAAGCCTTAGACCGTTTTGATATTAATAGAGGGTACAAGTTTTCAAGTTTCGCTACTCCTACCATAATCGGGGAGATAAAGAATCATTTTCGGGATAAAAGCCGTATAATCCGTTTGCCCCGCAAAGAAAGCGAAATGATAAAAAAAATAGAAAGTGCTAAGACAT
The DNA here is from genome assembly GCA_041686815.1 of Candidatus Atribacteria bacterium. Lineage (GTDB taxonomy): Bacteria > Bacillota > Clostridia > Caldicoprobacterales > UBA3941 > JAWLDD01. Next base: position 1,297 of record JAWLDD010000264.1, read on the forward strand.
ATTTGTCCAATCAATTGGGTAGGAGTCCTAAGCCAGAAGAAATTGGGGAATACTTAAATATAACTACTGAAGAGGTGCTGGAATTGATGGAATCCAGCTATCTAACCAATACTGCTTCCCTAGATTACTATATAGATGATGACAACGAAACAGATTTAATGGCCATGGTAGGCAAAGAGGAGAAAAATTATACCCGTGTAGAGGATAGAGATGTTATCGAAAAGATAATGTCAGGATTAGGAGAAACCGAAAGGAAAGTTTTGTATGAACGTTTCTATAATGAACGTAGCCAACGTGAGATAGCAGAGGAAATAGGAGTCTCACAAATGTATATTTCGCGGATGGAAAGAAGATTGCTTGAACGATTTAGATCCTATATCAAAAGGACGATAGAGAACTAGAAATTAAGACCATTATAACCATAAGATAATTTTGCCTTTTAGTGTTTTACATAGTTATAATAGTGGTAAAAATACTATGATTTAATTTATGTATACTATATCGTGCATGGAGGTAAAGTTGGTGAAACTACTCTTTAAAAAACAGATTACCGGCAGTAATCCATTAATAGTAAGAAATCTGATTAATGAAATGATGAATTGTATTAGGGAATGGAATCCCTTGGAAGAGGACGAATATTACGAATTTAGGCTTATATTAAATGAACTGATTTCCAATGGGATCTTGCACGGTAACAAAGGATTTTGCAATAAAAAAGTCAATGTAGCAATTGAAGAAGTAGACTCCAATACCTTGGATATTTTTATTAAAGATGAAGGCCAAGGTTTTGATTATAAGCAAGTTTGTAAGAATAAGCCTGAAAGCGATGGTTTTAAATTGTCAGAAAGAGGAAGAGGTTTAATGCTGGTAAATGCTTTATGCAATAAAATGCAATTTAATGAAAACGGAAATCAAATTAAGATAACTAAGTCCATTGGCCCAAAATGAGAATAGGGCATATGAATTATATATATGTTAAATAATTAAATTATTAATGCACTCCCTGTAAAGTATTTTCTTATTTTGGGAGGATTTTTTATTTTTATAGAGAAATAATTAATTATTATGTAAAGATATACAAAGGGGTAAAAGTGGCATGGCAAATGGATTGGTTATTGCTGGTAGAAGAGTGAAGCTCAGATTTTTCCTATTCCTAGCCATAGCTATGTCTATTATCCTATATATATGTAGACCTCTTTTCCAGCAGCCTTCATTTTATACAATTCAATATGGAGAGATAACCTCATGGAATGAATGCAACGGTATAGTTATAAGACAGGAAAAGGCTTATGACACCTCTGATTATGGTAAAGTTGATTTCTATGTCGCCAGTGGAGATTTAGTGGAGAAAGATTCTTTGTTGGCCATTCTATACAAAGACAGCTATGACCGTGGATTAGTAGATGATCTTTATAAGATAAAATCAAAAATATCGGATTATCAGAATAAAAATTTGGTTCAAGATATCATAGATGCGGATTTTGAAAAGATTCAAGATAATATTATTGAAACCATGTACACTATTCAAGAGAATATTAGCAATGGTGTAGCTAAGAACATGCCGAAATTAGAGAATCAGCTTAGAGGACTATTAAGCCGAAGAAAGGAGATACTGGATAAAGAAGATTACACCAACAGTTATTTGGAACAATTATATGAGCAAGAAAAGGATATAGAAGCTAAACTAGCTGAATGGAAGGTCGAAATTCATGCTCCTGAATCCGGGATTATCAGTTTTAAACCTGATGGCTTGGAAGAGCTACTGACACCTTTCAAAATTGAATTTCTTAACTCAGAACAATTCCAAAGTTTGAAGGACCATGAGGGATTG
>JAWLDD010000264.1:3137-3986 GCA_041686815.1 Candidatus Atribacteria bacterium
TTGAAATCAAATCATGAGGGAAATAGTGCTATGGATATTCCCCTATTTAAGATTGTAGTCCCCGATAGCTGGTATATAGCAGCCTTAATACCAAATAGTGAGGTATACTATAAAAAGGGCGATTATGTAAGGGTCAACTTATTGGGAATATCAGAGAGCATTGTAGAAGCAGAGGTTCATAGAGTTGATACAGCCAAAGATTCTATTTTCATAATCCTTGAGATGAATCAAGCCCTTGAAGATGTATTGGAAACTCGAAACATACGGATAGAAATAGGAACAACAACCTATGGCTTAGTGGTTCCAAGGAATGCTATTATTGATAGGAAAGGAGAGATAGGTGTCAAAGTGGACAATAGTGGAGATGTAGAATTTAAGAGGATAAGGATATTGGCCATGGACGATAAATGGGTTGTTATAGAGAGTCTAGACAAGGATGGCAATATTAAACTCAACGATAGAGTTCTAGTAAATAAAAAATAGTGCATATAGATATCTTAAATTTGCGCAGATGTATAATGATGACTTCTAAAGGATATTGGAGTGAACAAACGGATGTCTATAAAGGAAAATATAGATACAGTTAAGAGAAGGATATATAAAGCAGCATTAGCTTCAAAGAGAGATCCCCATGATATTTCTCTAGTAGCAGTAACTAAGGGAGTCGCTTATGATAAAATTCTAGATGTTGTCGATGCAGGTGTAACTATTATAGGAGAGAACAGGGTTCAAGAACTACTTGATAAGTATGATAAGGTAGAAAGCAATATCAGATGGCACTTGATTGGGTCTTTACAAACCAATAAGGTTAAATATATTATAGATAAAGTAGAACTGATTCATTCTTTG